>QCGU01000010.1 GCA_003278165.1 Pelagibacteraceae bacterium AG-390-A02 | reverse complement strand
TTTTAAAAGGAAAGGATAAAAAAAAAGTTAACGAAAGTGACTGCTATGCTATTGGAAAAACAATAGCTAAAATGCATCTAGTTTCAAAAAAAATAAAATTAACAAGGAAAAATTCAATGGGAATAAAGTATTTAAAACCTTTGCTCCAGAGTATTAAATTTAAATCTAACAAAAGATCAAATTTGAAAAAATTTTTATTTAGCAACTTTAATGATATTAAAAAAAATTGGCCAAAAAAACTTCCCTCTGGAATAATTCATGGAGATTTATTTATAGATAATATTTTTTTTAATAAAAATAATTTGTCTGGAATTATTGACTTTTATTTTGCTGCTAACGATTACTATATGTATGAAATAGCAATCTGTATAAATGCACTATGTTTTGATGAAAAAAATAAAAAATTTATAATTAATAAAAAAAAAGTTAATAAATTAATTAAGGGTTACAATAGTGTTAAAAAAATTAAATTAAATGAAAGAAATAATTTAAATATTTTATGTAGAGGTGCTGCACTTAGATATTTGTTAACTAGGCTATATGATTATACGAATACTCCGAAGACTGCCTTAATCAAAATTAAGGATCCAAACGAATATTATCAAAAACTAATTACCCATAACAATTTAAATACTTTTAAAGATTATTTGATTTAATGATTAAAATTTATACTGATGGCTCATGTTTAAAAAATCCAGGAAATGGTGGGTGGGCGGCTATAATATGCAGTAAAGATGAAATGAAAAAAATAAGTGGTAGTGAAAAAGATACAACTAATAACAGAATGGAATTACTAGCGACAATCAATGCGTTAAAAGAAGTAAATTCTGAAGATTTGATAGAAATCTACACAGACTCTAAATATGTTAAAAATGGAATTACTGATTGGATCCATAACTGGATTAAAAATAATTGGAAAACATCAAATAAAGAAGATGTTAAAAATAAAGATTTGTGGGTTCAATTACACGAGTTAAGTAACAATTCCAAAATTAAGTGGAACTGGGTTAAAGCACATGCTGGAAATCCACTAAATGAAGAAGTTGATTTGTTAGCTAAAAAAGCAGCAAGCCTAGATTAGTTTAAAGAAATTTTCTGCAGCTGAGATCTCACACGATCCGGTATTTACTTCTTCCTGAAGTTTAATGATCTTCATATTGTCAACAAACATTGTGTATCTATTAGATCTCACCCCCAAACCTCTGACACTTTTATCAACATCTGCACCAATTTCTTTTGTAAAATTAAGGAATGGGTCTCCCATCATAATAATTTTTTCACCTACATTGTTCTGTTTGCCCCAAGCATTCATTACAAAGGGATCATTTACTGAAATACAAATTATATGATCAATACCTTTTTCTTTAAATTGATCATGCATCTTAATATATCCTGGCAAATGTTTAGCAGAACATACAGAAGTATACGCCCCAGGTAATCCAAACATTATCACTTTTTTATCTATAAAAAAATCTTCTATATTTTTTTTTACAGGCTCTCCATCTTGAAGTACAAAAATTTCTGAATTTGGTAGGTTATCGTTTTCTTTTATTTTCATTTGGATCTTTCTTTAATATGTTCTTTTACTTTTTTAATATCATTTTCAAGAATATCATAATTTTCTTTCTCATTTAATATAAACTGAAGTTCATTCGGCAACTCAGCTCTAATATTTATAGCACTTTGAATTGCATCAGGAAACTTGCATGGATGTGCTGTTGCTAAAACAATATTATTACCATTGAGATCATGTTTGTCAAAAGCTCCATAACCAATGGCAGTATGTGGATCTAAGACAATATTAAATTTTTTATAAACAGACTTAATCACATCCAGTGTTTCAGTCTCACTCATTCTTGCCGATAAGAAATCTTGATTAATTAAATTTAGCTTTTCTAAACCAATTGAATACTTACCTTCTTCTTTAATTTTCATCATGTCTTTTGATGTTTGTTCTGAATTCTTATCATTTAAATCAAAAATAAGTCTCTCAAAGTTACTTGCAATTTGTATATCCATACTGGGCGAAATAGTTTCGGAAACACTTTCTGCCTCGTAATTACCATTGGAAATAGCTCTATGAAGAATGTCATTTTGATTTGTTGCAACAAGTAATTTATTAATAGGTAAACCCATTTTTTTAGCTAAATAACCAGCATAAACGTCTCCAAAATTTCCTGTAGGAACCGAAAAGTTTGTTTGTTCACTCTGATCCTCAATTAAATAATAGCTGTAAAAATAGTAAACACATTGAGCAATAATTCTTGCCCAGTTAATTGAGTTTACACCTGACATATTAATATCTTGAGAAAATTTTGTGTCAGAAAACATTGATTTAACTAAATTTTGGCAATCATCAAAATTTCCTTTAATAGCAATATTAAATACATTTTCATGTTTTCCAGTCGTCATTATTTTTCGTTGAACAGAAGAAACACGATTATCAGGATGTAATACAAAAATATTTAAATTTTCTTTTCCCTTAATTGCATCTATAGCTGCTGCTCCCGTATCTCCAGATGTGGCAACCACAATATTAATTTTTTCATTTTGCTTACTTAAATAAAATTCATAAAAATTTCCAAGAAGTTGCATGGCAACATCCTTAAAGGCTAATGTTGGACCATGAAATAATTCTAAAACTGATCGATCCCCTATTTTAATGAAATCAATTACATTTTCTCTTCTAAAAACAGAATAAGACTTATCAATTATTTTGGACAATTCATTTTTATCCATAAAATTTCCTATAAAAGGAAAAATAATTTTTTTAGCTAAATCTGAATAATTTAGTGATTTTAATTCTTGAATTTCTTTTTCACTATATTTTGGAAGTGAACTAGGAATGAATAGTCCCCCATCGTCAGCGAGACCTTTAATAAAAACATCCTTAAATTCGTATATTCTTGTTGTATTTCTAGTACTGACGTATCTCATTTAATAATTTTTTTTTCTAAAATATAAATATATTAAAAGGATTGAAATCGCCATCGAAAACCAAGTAATTGCGTACTTTTTGTGATTGTTTGAAATTTTAGCAGTAATGACTTTGGGCCTTGGGTTTTCATAATCACCATTTAAATAAATTATATATTTTGAAAAATTTTTTCCTGTAAATTTTAAAATATCTTTTCGATCTAGTGTAAACCAATAATTTTTATCAATCTCATTCTTGGGTTTGAAAGAGCTTGATTTTGATTGAAGCATTAAAGTACCAATGATATTTTTTTGATCAATGATATTTATCTCGGGTTTATTTTTTTTATCAAAAGATATCCAACCTCTATTAATTAAATAATCTTCTTTTCCTATTTTAATTGGGTTAATAACTTCAAATCCAGGTTTGCCTGATTCATTAAGATTATAAAGATAAATTTGTTTTTCAAAATCAATTTGTCCTGTTGTTTTTATTCTTAAGTAATTTTTTTTTTCTACATTTTGAAGTTCGATAGGTTCAACTTTTAAAGAGTTTTCAATTTGATTGATTAGATCTAATTTCCAACTCAATCTATACAGTTGCCAAAAACCTAATGATAATAAAACTAGAATTATAAAATAAACAAAAACTGAAAATAGAAGCTTATTCTTCAAGGATTAAATATTAACTTCCCCAGACGTAAATAGCTGCAAACAAGAATAACCAAACAACATCAACAAAGTGCCAGTACCAAGCAGCTGCCTCAAAACCAAAGTGGTGATCTTTAGTAAAGTGACCTAATCTTCCTCTCCACAAACAAACAGCAAGAAAGATTGTTCCAACAATTACGTGGAAACCATGAAAACCTGTTGCCATATAAAATACTGCACCATAAATATGTCCCGAATAATCGAATGTAGCATGATGATATTCGTAAGCTTGTAATAAAGTAAAAAAGAAACCTAAAGCAACAGTTGCTGTTAATCCTTGAATAAATCCCTTTCTATCGTCTTCTAATAATGAATGATGAGCCCAGGTTACTGTAGTGCCTGATAATAATAAAACCAGTGTATTTATTAACGGAATATCCCATGGATCAAAAGTTTCTATATCTTGTGGAGGCCAAACATTTCCAACAAATTCATTTGGAAACAAGCTTATATCAAAGTATGCCCAGAACCAGGCAACAAAGAACATTACCTCTGAAGCAATGAATAAAGTCATTCCATATCTATGATGAATTTGAACAACTGGTGTATGATGACCTTGATGCTCAGCTTCAATAACTACATCCCTGAACCACATGTAAGCGCCATAAATTAATAACGCTAAACCTAGATACATTCCCCAGGAAACATCGTTATGCATATAAAAAATTGTACCTACGGCTAATACTAAGCATGCAAATGATGTATAAATTGGCCAAGGGCTTGGATCAACTAAGTGGTAATCGTGTTTTTTTTCTGCTGACATTTTTCGTGATTATGATTGTTTATAGTAATCTGTCGAGAAAAAAGTGTACGACATAGTTACATCTTGTAGATTTTTTGTTGTTGGATCATTTACTAGTTCAGGATCTAAATAAAAAGTCATAACGTAAGTAGCCTTCTCTCCGGCCTTTAACTCTTGTTTTTCAAAGCAAAAACATCCTAATTTACTATAATATTTTCCAAAACTAGCGGGTGAAACATTGAAGCTTGCTACTCCAAAAGTAGTGTCATCACCATAGTTTTCTACCTCGAACTCAATTCTGTTAACCTGGCCAACTTTAACATCAATTACATTTGATTTTGCTTTAAAATCCCATTCTAGATTGTTTACATTTGTATCAAATCTAACACTTACAACTTTATCCAACACTACATCTGGAGCTTCTTTTGAAACCTGTGTAGTTCCTCCAAATCCAGTTACCCTGCAAAATAAATCGTACAAAGGCACTGCAGCAAATGACAAACCTAACATCAGAACAAAAATTCCTGCTAACAATATTGGGGTTAATGTTTTGCCTTTCATCATATCTGCCTATCAAATACTCCGACGTTATAAAGAGTAAAAACAAATAAAAAAACCATAAAAGCTAAAATTGCTATTGCAGTGATTATATTTTTTTTCTTGGTCTTTTTATCAGGTGTTATCATAAAATTTTATCTATTAAGAACAAAACAAATATTAAAAATAAATATAAAATTGAATATCCAAATATTGTTTTTGCTTTTTTTGCATCAAATTTGTTTTTCTTAAACTTATAAAGTTCGAAACATAGATAATTATAGTAAATTGTCAAAATTAAGGATGGTATTAAAAATGCTAAACCTACGAACCCGATAGCATATGGTAAGATTACGACTGGTAGCATCGTAAGTGAATAAACAAATATATTTAATTTTGTGCTCTCCACACCATTAGTAAGTGGAAGCATTGGTATTTTTGCTTTCTTATAGTCATCAGATTTGTATAAGCTTAAAGCCCAGAAATGAGAGGGTGTCCAAAAAAATATAATTAGAAAGAAAGTAAGTGGCTCCAATGAAAGAGAGTTAGTGGCTATAGTCCAGCCAATAACAGGTGGTAATGCTCCTGCAGCACCCCCAATAACAATATTTTGAGGAGTTTTTCTCTTTAACCAAATCGTATACACAAAAACATAGAACAAAATAGTAAACAACAATAAAGCAGCTGATATTCTATTTGAGTAAAAATCGAGCGCGATTACAGAAAAAATTGAAAGAGAAATTCCAAAAACTAGAGCTTGATTTTTGTTTACTTTGCCTGTGGGTATTGGTCTAAGACAAGTTCGTGTCATTAGTGCATCAAGATCAGACTCATACCACATGTTTAAAGCTCCAGCCGCTCCTGCTCCAATTGAAACTAAAATTATTCCTATGATTGCATCTTTTGTTGGAATTATATTAGGGGACATTAATAATCCAACTGCACATGTAAAGATAACCAAAGACATTACTCTTGGTTTCATTAATTTAAATAATTCAGATAAATTAATAGCGTCTTCTTGAGATAAGTTTCTATTTTTTAATTTAGACTTAATCATTAATTTAAAGTTAAAAAATCTTATTTGCTAAATTTAGCTAGTAGATTTTTCAACACCCTCTTCATCTTCAAACTTTGGCAATTCCTCAAAAGTATGAAAATTAGGTGGAGATGGTACTGTCCATTCTAAAGTTGTAGCTCCTTCTCCCCATGGGTTTTGTGCTGCAGCCTTTTTCTTATAAAACGCATAAGCAAGGTTTATAAAAAATACTACTAATCCAATAACAGAAATATAAGAACCAATTGAAGAAATATAATTCCATCCTGCAAAAGCATCTGGGTAGTCAGCATATCTTCTTGGCATTCCTGCAAGGCCTAAAAAGTGTTGTGGGAAGAAAACCAAGTTTACTCCGATAAACGTTAACCAAAAGTGTAATTGACCCATCCACTCTGAGTACTCGTAACCAGTCATTTTTCCAAACCAATAGTAAAATCCTGCAAAAATTGCAAATACAGCACCTAAAGATAATACGTAATGAAAGTGAGCAACAACGTAATAAGTATCGTGCATTGCCGTATCAACTCCAGCGTTTGCAAGAACTACACCAGTAACTCCACCGACAGTAAATAAAAATATAAATCCTAAAGCCCATACCATTGGGGTTTTAAATGAAATCGAACCACCCCACATAGTTGCTATCCATGAAAATATTTTTATACCGGTTGGAACTGCAATGATCATCGTTGCGGCTAGGAAGTAAGCTTTTGTATCTGTGCTTAAACCTACTGTGTACATGTGGTGAGCCCACACAACAAAACCAACTATTCCAATTGCAACCATCGCATAAGCCATTCCTAAGTATCCAAAAACTGGTTTTCTAGAAAATGTTGAAACAATATGACTAATCATTCCGAAGCCAGGCAAAATTAAAATGTAAACTTCTGGGTGACCGAAGAACCAGAATAAGTGTTGAAATAAAACTGGATCTCCACCAGTTTGTGCATCAAAGAAAGCTGTTCCAAAGTTTCTATCTGTAAGAAGCATCGTAATTGCTCCTGCTAAAACTGGTAACGATAACAATAATAAGAACGCTGTTACTAGTATTGACCAAGCAAATAATGGCATTTTATGAAGTGTCATGCCAGGCGTTCTCATGTTTAAGATTGTTGTAATAAAATTAACTGCACCTAAAATTGAAGATGCTCCAGCTAAGTGTAGACTTAAAATTGCAAAATCCATTGCAGGACCTGGTTGACCTGCTGTAGATGATAAAGGAGGATAAATTGTCCATCCGCCACCAACACCTGTTTGACCTGGAGGACCATCCATAAAGATTGACATTATTAATAAAATAAATGATGTAGGTAACAACCAAAATGAAATATTATTCATTCTCGGAAAAGCCATATCCGGTGCACCAATCATAATTGGAACAAACCAATTTCCAAAGCCACCAATCATTGCTGGCATCACCATAAAGAAGATCATGATCAACCCATGACCTGTTACTAAGACATTATATAAATGATAATTTCCACCCAAAATTCCATCACCTGGATGCATCAATTCCATTCTCATTAAAACTGAGAATGCTGTACCAATCACACCTGCAATAATTGCAAATATTAGATACATGGTTCCAATATCTTTGTGGTTAGTTGAATAAGCCCAACGCTTCCAACCAGTTGGTGTATGATGATCGTCGTGTGATGCAGTTTGTGTATACATATTATTTACTCGCTAGTTTTTTAAATTGATCTTCCTCTATAATTTCTTTTGCAAATTTAATTTTTGCACCAGTTAGCCATTCTTGATACTCTTCTTCAGAAACAACTCTTACTGTGATTGGCATGAAAGCGTGTTTAATTCCACAAAGCTCAGAACATTGACCATAATAAGTTCCAACTTTCTCAGCTTTAAACCATGTTTCATTTATTCTTCCTGGTACCGCGTCTCTTTTTACTCCAAAAGAAGGTAATGCCCATGCATGAAGTACATCATTTGCTGTAATTAAAACTTTAACTACTTTATTTACTGGTACAACAACTTCATTGTCTACTGCTAACAATCTTGGTTGATTAGCTTTAAGATCTTTGTCCTCGATCATGTATGAGTCAAAGATAATATTTTCGTCAGGATACTCATAACCCCAATACCATTGATAACCTATGGCTTTAACAGTTACATCAGCTTTTGGAATTGAATCTTGTGAATAAAGAATTTTAAAAGATGGAACAGCCATAACAATCAAAATTAAACAAGGGATTAAAGTCCACAATACTTCAACTGCCACATTGTGAGTTCTTTTTGAAGGAACTGGGTTTGCTGATGCTCTAAATCTAATACAAGCATATACCATCAAAAATAATACAAAAACGCTGATTGCAATTATAATTGGTAACAACAGTTTGTCGTGAAAATTTACGATATCTCTCATTGTTGAAGATGCTGCTTCTTGAAAACCTAGTTGCCAATCTTTTGGTTGGTTAGCAAAAGCATTAGATGTAAGGAAATAGGATAGAAATATATATAAAATTTTTTTCATTTTTTTACCCTATATAGAGCGTCTTTTAAAAAAATACACTTTTACTTTTAGCGACAAAATATCAGTTAATGGCGTAGTTTATGATCGATAGAGCAGAAATTACTGCCGTTTCAGATCTCAATATGTTTTCATTGATTTTAATAGGCTGAACACCGTTAAATTTAAGAATCTCTTCCCTCTCCTCCTCAGAAAAATCTCCTTCAGGCCCTATGATTACGCAAGTGGGTTTAGTTGTTAACTTTGTAAGATCAATTTTTGTATTAGCAGTATTGAGATCAGTAAATATTAAATCCAAATCATTACTTAAAAAATTTTTTAATTTCTGAGGCTCTTCAATTATTGGAACAGTAATTCTATTTGATTGTTCAGCAGCTTCTATAATTACTTTTTTCAATCTCTCTATATTTATTTTTCTAACAATTGTTCTTTCAAAGATGACTGGTAAAAACTTAGTTACACCAAGCTCCGTAGCTTTTTGAATCATAAAATTAAAGTAATTGGATTTAATTGGAGAAAATGCCAACCATAATTCTTTAGGATTTTCTTTTTGTCTTAATTGCTTAGTAACATTAAACTCAACTATACTTTTTGATATGTTTAAAATTTTTGCCTCCCATTCTCCACTATTATTAAATAAAGAAAAAACTTCATTCTCTTGAATTCTCATAACTTTAGAAACATAATGAGACTGAGATTTATCAAGTTTGTCAGTCAAATTAAGAGATAAACTTTTTGAATAAAATAATCTAATGTTACTCATATTGATAAGTTAGTTTATGAAAAATATTAAAGCAATAATTTTTGATGCTTACGGAACTTTATTTGATGTCAATTCAGCAGCTGAAAAATGTAAAGATAAAATAGGTGATAAGTGGAAAGGTTTTGCTAATCATTGGAGAACTACACAATTAGAATATACTTGGCTAAGAAGTTTAATGAAACGTCATAAGGATTTTTGGCAAGTAACAGAAGACAGTTTGGATAAATCAATGAAAGTTTATGAGATAGACTCTTCAATGAGAAATGAGTTATTAGATCTTTATAAAGTTCTTTCTCCCTTCAGCGAAGTTCCTGAAGTTTTAAAATCACTTAAAGAAAAAAATTTAAAACTAGCAATTCTTTCGAATGGTACTCCTTCCCTTCTTAATGAATTGGTTAAGAGAAATAACTTAGAGAATTTATTTGATGATATTTTTTCAATTGAAGAAGTTGGAATTTATAAACCACACTCCAAAGTTTACGATATTCCAATAAAGAAATATAAAATTCAAAAAAAAGAAGTTGTTTTTTTAAGTTCAAATACCTGGGACGTTTCTGGTGGTGGAAATTATGGTTACAATTCTATTTGGGTGAACAGAAATAATAATATATTTGACAATCTTGACTACCAACCAAAATTAGAAATCAAAAACTTAAAATATCTTTTAACTAATTTAGAAATTTAAATTGGAGAAAAGAGTTTGAAACCAACTAAGAGGGTCAGAATAAAAACCCTTTTCTCCTTTTTAGTGCTTTAGCAAAATGCAGGGTGCACAATATGGTTCAAATACCCGGTTCAATTTTGAGGAGCTCAAAAAAAAACCACCAGCTGAAGCGGTGGTTGATACGTCGCTTTAGCTGGATTTTTTAAGCGCCCGCAATTTAACTTAAATCGGCGCAAACCAATATCACCATGAATAAAATGAATTGTCAAAAGAATAATCATTGTTGTATTTTGCAATTTAATTATTAATTCATGTAAATGACTAATTTAAATATAGAAGTAAGCAAAATTGTTGACCCTATCCCTGCTTCGGATGGAGCGGGAGTAAAATTAAAAAGAAGTATTGGTGTTGAACCAAATTACTTTGATCCTTTCTTAATGTTAGACGAATTTGGATCTGAAAATAGTGAAGATTATATTGCTGGTTTTCCCCCTCACCCGCATCGGGGAATTGAAACTGTTACTTATATGTTGGCTGGAGATTTTGAGCATAAAGATAGTACAGGTGGTGAAGGAAGAATGACAGCAGGAGATGTTCAGTGGATGAAAACAGGAAGTGGAATTATTCATTCAGAGATGCCTGCAATGAAAGAAGGTAGACTTCATGGCTTTCAATTATGGATTAACATGCCTGCTAAATTAAAAATGAGTAAGCCTGAATACATTTATATTGATGCAGACAAAATGAGTGTTCATAAAGATGATGAAAAACAAGTAAAAGTCATAGCTGGAAAATTTGAAGAAGCTGAAGGACCAGTAAAAGGTCACAACGTTGAACCAGTTTATTTTGATGTTGAGTTAAATAAAGATAAAGAATTTAATTTTAATATTCCGTCAACGCATAATACATTTATTTATCTAATTGATGGTGAAATCGAAATTGGTACTGAAAAGCATGATGATGTTAAAAATAGTACTTTGATATTATTAACTAAAGGTAAAGAGCTTAAAGTGAAAGCAAAAACAAATACTAAATTTCTTGTAATATCTGGAAAGCCAATAAATGAGGAAATAGCTAGAGGCGGACCTTTTGTAATGAATACTAAAGCAGAAATCTTGCAAGCAGTTCAAGATTATCATAATGGTACGTTTGTAAAATAAATTATGAAAGCTGTAGAAATTAATAAAACCGGTGGACCTGAAGTTTTAGAAGTTAAGGATATATCTTTAGATAAGCCTGGTCCAGATCAAGTAACTATTGAGCAAAAAGCAATTGGTCTTAACTATATTGACACTTACCATAGATCAGGTTTGTACCCATTAAAACTACCTATTGGATTAGGTTTGGAAGGTGCTGGAGTTATTACTGAGGTTGGTGAAAATGTAAAAGACTTTAAAGTTGGTGATAAAATTTCTTATGCAGGTATTCCTTTAGGTTCTTATTCCTCTCATAGAAATTATCCTACTAAGAATTTAGTAAAAGTACCATATGGTATTGATCTTGAAATAGCAGCAACTTTAATGACAAAAGGATTAACAACTTTTTATCTTTTACACAAAACTTATCCGGTTAAATCAGGTGAAACAATATTATTTCACGCAGCGGCTGGTGGTGTTGGTCAAATTTTTGGGCAATGGGCTAAAAGTTTGGGCTGCACTGTTATAGGTACAGTTGGATCAGATGAAAAAGTGAACATTGCAAAAGAAAATGGTTATGATCATGTAATCAATTACAATAAAGAAGATTTTGCAAAAAAAGTTTTAGAAATTACAAACGGCAAGGGAGTTCCTGTTGTCTACGATGGTGTTGGCAAAGATACATTAGATGGATCAATTGAATGTTTAGCAATAAGAGGAATGATGGTTTCTTTTGGAAATGCATCTGGCCCATTATCAGAAATTAATGTACCAAAAGTTATTCAACCAAAAGGTCTTTACCTGGTAAGACCATCAATGCAACAATATCTTTCAACTAGAGAAGAATTAAATGAAGCTTCAAAAACAATGTTTGAAAAAATTAGCTCTGGTAAAGTTAAAATTAAAATTTTTAAAAAGTATAAATTAGAAGAAGTTGTTAAAGCGCATCAAGATCTAGAGGGAAGAAAAATTTTAGGCCCAGCTGTAATAATTCCTAGTTAACATCAACATCCATATCAGACATATGCAATTTTAATGCATTTGTTGAAATCTGAATTTCTCTTATAAAAAAAATGATTGATATAATCATAGATAAACAACATGAACCAAAAATCACTCTAGCAGAAAAAACCTCGTCTAAATAAAGCGCAAAAACAGTAAGCATATTAAATAAGAAGCCAAATGATGCAAATAAAATTGTCCATCTAAGAAGTGTTATCCTGCCACTTAAATTGATAAACTGCTTCTTCCATTCAGGTGGTATATGCTTTTCATAAACATGCTCATCATGAAGTTGACGAATTAAGATACTGAGAGAATGAAATCTGTTGCTATATACACTCATTAGTAATGGAATAGCTGGAAACATTAATGCTGTAACTGTGTAATCTATATTCATACGAATCAAATTGATTATGAAACTAGCCTTTGTTATTTACAAGTAAAT
The DNA here is from genome assembly GCA_003278165.1 of Pelagibacteraceae bacterium AG-390-A02. GTDB lineage: Bacteria > Pseudomonadota > Alphaproteobacteria > Pelagibacterales > Pelagibacteraceae > Pelagibacter. The sequence goes on along the minus strand of QCGU01000010.1, from coordinate 27,467 downwards.
TATGAGCCAATTAAACTTATTTATTGAATTAACAAGATTAAAAAAACCAATTGGTTTTATGCTTTTGTTTTGGCCATGTATTTGGGGGCTAACAATAGTTTACGATTTTGATGGGGATTTAAAAAAATATTTTTTTTATAGTTTTCTTTTTTTAGCGGGCGCAATTTTAATGAGATCTGCTGGTTGCATAGTAAATGATATTGTTGATAAAAATTTTGATAAAAAAGTTGAGAGAACTAAAAATAGACCAATTGCTTCAGGAAAAATATCAGTAAAACTTGCATCAATTTATGCATTGAGCCTGTGTATGATTGCTTTTCTTGTTTTGATAAATTTTAATAATTTTACAATAATAATGGCAATGCTTTCAATGCCGTTAGCATTTTCTTACCCGCTAATGAAAAGAATTACTTATTGGCCTCAATTATTTTTAGGCATCACTTTTAATTACGGTCTTGTCCTTGCATGGATTTCTATCACAAATGAAATATCAATAATTCCAATAATTTTTTATATAGGAGCCATATTTTGGACACTAGGGTACGACACAATTTATGGATACCAAGATATTAAAGATGATGAAATTATAGGAGTAAAATCAACCTCAATAAAATTTAAAAATAGTCCAAAGAAATTTTTGTTTGTTTCGTATTCAATTTTCATAAGTTCTTTAATTTTAACTGGGCTATTTATGAATTTTAAAATTTTCTATTTTATGTTTTTAATCGTTCCAATCTATCAACTTTTAAAAGTTCAAATAAAAGATTTAGATATTAATAAAACAAAAGATTGTTTAAGAAAATTTAAAAGTAATAACACTTTAGGTTTAATAATATTCATAAATATACTGATTGGTAAATTAATTTAAATAATGAACAAAACTAGAGCTTTCAAAAGACTTTATAAAGATTATACAAAAAAATATATTGGTAAAATTCTTTTAGCTGCAATGTTCTCTATATTAGTTGCTGGAAGCACATCTGCAACTGCATGGCTTTTAGATCCAGCTATTGAAAAAATATTTTTAAATAAGGATCAGACTTTAATACTAATCATACCTGCAGCTATAATCATAGCCTTTGCTACAAAAGGAATATCTCTTTATTTGGCTAAACTATTAATGATCAATGTTTCTGAAGAGGTAAAAAAATTAATTCAAATAGATATGTTGAAGTCATTTATTAAAGCTGATTCAGAAATTATAGAAAATAAACACTCTGGAAATTATATTTCAAATCTTAATTTTGATGTAAATCAAATTACCAGAATGCTTGCCGATGCTTTCCTGAGTATTTTTAAGGATGGTCTTACTCTCATTGGTTTGTTAATTGTTATGTTCTCACAAAACTGGAAATTATCCCTCATAGCAATAGTAATGATACCTCTTGCTTCTATTACTGCTAAAATTCTTGGTAAAAGAATGAATAAAGTTTCAACCCAAGCACAAGAAAAATCTGGAGATTTAAATAGATATCTAATTGATTTATTTAAAAACCATAAAATAATAAAAATTTTTCAAAGAGAAAACTATGAAACAAATAGATCAGAGGTTTTTGTTAATAACTTAAAAGAAAAATCAGAAAAAATTTCTGCTGTGTACATTAGATCAACACCTGTTATGGAAGTTTTAACTGGTATTATGATTGCAATTTTAATTTTCTATTCTGGAAAATTAATTTTTAATGAAGAGCTAGCAATAAACAATTTTTTTTCATTTTTAGCAGCGATGATGCTAGCTTACCAACCTGTAAAAACACTTACAAAAGTTAATGTTGCAATTGAACAAGGCTTAGCAGCAGCGAAAAGAATTATACCAATTATTGATACAGAAAATCAAATAAAAGAAAACTCAAATAGTAAGAACTTAATTTTTTCTGAGGGAAATATTGCATTTGATAAAGTTAATTTTTCTTACAAATCAAATTTAGAAAATAAAGTACTTAAAAATATATCTTTAAAATTTTTAGGTGGAAAAATGACTGCTTTGGTTGGTCATAGTGGTTCTGGAAAATCTACCATTTTAAATATGATACCCAGAATATATCTTCCAAATAACGGAAATATCGAGATAGATGGACAGAATATTGGTGAAATTAATTTAGCATCTTTGAGAAAAGAGATTTCTATAGTGGATCAAAATACAACGCTTTTTGATGATACTGTAATGAACAATATTAAGTATGCAAAACCAGAAGCTACTGATGATGAAGTTTTTGCAGCTGCTAATTTAGCTATGTGTAAAGAATTCATAGATAACTTAGATGAAGGATATCAAACTATGATAGGAGAAAATGGAGTAAAATTGTCCGGAGGTGAAAAACAAAGACTTTCTATTGCTAGAGCTTTTCTAAAGAAAAGTAAAATAATTCTGCTTGACGAAGCAACAGCTTCTTTAGACTCTGAAACAGAAGATAAAATTCAAAAAGCTCTGAATGAACTAACAAACAATAAAACAACTATAGTTATAGCGCATAGATTATCTACAATTCTTAATTCAGATAATATTTATGTAGTTGATAATGGAAAAATTATAGACTCAGGCAATCATGAAAATTTATTAATAAACTCAGCTGCTTATAAAAATTTTTATGAAAGACAGATAAAAAAACAATAATGTATTTTGTTTATAATATTTTTTTATATATAGTCTTTTTACTCTCCCCAATTATTTTCTTCATCAGAGTATTAAACGGTAAAGAAGATCCAATTAGATTGAAAGAAAAGTTATGTATTTACTCTAAAAAAAATAATTTAAAATCTATTTGGTTTCATGCGGTCAGTGTTGGTGAGCTAATGAGTATTATACCTGTATTAAAAATTTTAGAAAAAAACAAAAAAATTGATCAAATTATTGTTACAACCTCTACAATAAGTTCAGCAAAAATATTCGAAAAACAAAAATTTAAAAATATTGTTCATAGATACTTTCCATTGGATACTAATTTTCTCAATAAAAGATTTATTAAATATTGGAAACCTCAAGCTGCTTTTTTTGTAGATTCTGAGATATGGCCAAATATGTTTGGAAATCTAAAAAATAATAATATTCCTGTCATATTATTAAATGGTAGAATTACAAATAAAAGTTTTAAAAGATGGTCTTTATTTAAAAACTTTTCTAAATCAGTTTTTAAAAATATATCACTTGCGCTCCCCTCTAACTCAGAGACAAAAAATTTTCTAAAAAAACTTGGAGTAAGAAAAATCAAATTAATTGGAAACTTAAAATATTACGGTTCAAGTAAAGTTAAAAACAAAGACAAAAAATTTTTAAAAAACAAGTTTAAAAATTTTAAAGTTTGGTGTGCTGCAAGTACACATGAAGGAGAAGAAATTATAATCTCTAAATTACATAAAAATATTAAAAGAAAACAAAAAAAATTATTAACAATTATAATTCCTAGACATATCAATAGAGTTGAAAAAATAATAGCACAGATAAATGTTGATAAACTAAAAGTTATTAAACATTCTTCAAAAACGGATATTAAAAAAAATACGGATATCTACATAGTAGATACTTATGGAGAAGCATCAAAGTTTTATAATTTAAGCAACATTTGCTTTATGGGTGGTTCAATTATTAATCATGGAGGACAAAACCCATTAGAGCCAGCAAGATTAGGAAACTACATTATAAATGGCCCAAACATTAGAAATTTTAAAGAAATATATAAATTTTTATCTAAAAATAATATGTCTGTAACCACATCAAAAATGAGTAAAATCCAAAAAATTATTGAAAAAAAATTAAATAAGAAAAATTCAAATATAAATAAAACTAAAATAATTAAAATTGGTGAAAAAATACTTAATGGAAATATGTTTTACATAAATAAATATATAAAATGAAATTAAATGCACCAAAATTTTGGCAGGATAAAAATTTTATTTCCTTTATTCTTTCTCCTTTATCTTTAATTACTCATTTTGTTAACTCCATAAAAAAAATATTTCCTAAAAAAAAATTTAAAATCAAAACCATTTGTATTGGCAATATATATTTAGGTGGAACAGGAAAAACTTCTTTGGCAATTGAAATACACAATATTTTAAAAAAAAAATATAAAACTGTTTTTATTAAAAAAAATTATTTAGATCAAATAGATGAAATGAAACTTTTAGAAAATTCAGGTAAAATTATTTCAACTAATAGTAGATCAAATTCATTAAATATTGCTCAAAAAAAAGGATATGAGATAGCAATATTAGATGATGGTTTTCAACAAAAAAATATTAATTATGACTTAAAAATATTATGCTTTAATTCCAAAAAAGGTATCGGAAATGGAATGGTGCTGCCCTCTGGCCCCTTAAGAGAAAGTTTTAATGAAATTAATAATTGTGATTTAATATTTATAAATGGAGAAAATAAGAACAACAAGCTCATTGATAAAATAAAAATCATAAATAAAAATATAAATATTTTTGAATCAAATTACTTTCCAACAAATTTAAAAAAAATTAAAACAAAAAGAAATTTTCTTATTTTTTGTGGTATTGGAAACCCTCATGAATTTGAAAATACTTTATCTAAATTTAAGTTCAATATTAAAAGAAAATTTATCTATCCTGATCATTATCAAATATTAGATAAAGACATTAGTAAAATGAAAGAATTAGCAAAAAAGGAAAGATTAAGTATTATTACAACTGAAAAAGATTATTTAAGATTACATAAAAAGCAAAAAAAAAATATTACTTTTTTAAGAACAAAACTTAAAATAAATAAATTAAATAAATTAAAGAAAGTTTTATTTAATATTAGATGAAAAAATTTAATCATTTCCTTCAATATTTTTTTATTAATATATTTTTTTTTATTTTCAAAATTTTAGGATTTAAAATATCTTCAGATTTAGGAAATGTTATTGGCAAATATTTAGGTCCAATTTTTAGATCTAAAAAATTAATAATTAATAACCTAGAAAAAGCAGGTATTAATAAAAATCAAAATAAGATAGCTTCAAATGTTCTTGGTAATTATGGAAGAATACTTGCAGAATATGTTCATCTTAAAAACTTTAAAAATAATAAATTAAAAAAATATATTTCTATTGAAGGTGCTGAACATCTTGAAAGCATTAAAAAAAACAAGAAAACAGTAGTCTTTGTATCTGGTCATTTTAACAATTTTGAACTTATGGCAATGCAAATTGAAAATTCTGGTATTGAATGTGCCGCTTTATATAGGCCCTTAAATAATCCATTTTTAAATAAGTTAATGGAAAAAATCAGAACTAGAGATATTTGTAAAACTCAAATTAAAAAGGGAAGAGCTGGAACAAGAGAAATAATTAAAAACTTAAAACAAGGGAAATCAATTGCCCTAATGATTGACCAAAGAGTGAGAGAAGGAGAAAAAATAAATTTTTTTAATAATTTAGCTACAACAACAACAATACCTGCTCAGTTAATCAAAAAATATGATTGTGATGTTGTGCCCGTTTATATTGAAAGAAATCAAAATAACTATTTTAAGATGTATGTATCTGAACCTATTAAAATTAAAAAAACAAAATCAATTAAAGAAATTACTTTATTTTTAAATGTTATTTTAGAAAAAATGATTCTTAAAAATGTAGATCAGTGGATATGGTCGCATGACAGATGGAAAAAATAATAGTTATTTCGTATTGTCTCTTTCTCTTTTAATAGAAGCTTCTTTATATGAAAAGTATGGCTCTTGAGTATCAACATTCCAATAATTTAAATTTTCTAATAAAATTTTTTTTCCTGAAATAGCACAAATAACATGATCGCCTTCCTCAATTATACTAAAATTATTTGGTAAATATTTTAATTTAGCTAATTTATTTTTCATTTATAAGATATATAGATAAATATATGAAAATTGCAATTTTAGGAAGTGGTGGAAGAGAACATGCAATAGTTCATTCAATATCTAAATCAAAAAAAATTAAAAAAATTTATTGTTTACCAGGAAATGCTGGTACCTCAGATTTTGCAAAAAATGTCAGTATAGACATAAATAAATTTCAGCAAGTTTATGAATTTATAAAACAAGAAAAAATCAATTTGGTAATTGTTGGACCTGAACAACCACTAGTAGATGGTATAGTAGATTTTTTAGAAGAACGTTATATAAAAGTATTTGGTCCAAATAAAATTGCTTCTCAGTTAGAAGGTTCAAAGATATTTACAAAAAATCTTTGTAAAAAATTTAATATACCAACTGCAAATTTTGGTGTTTTTGAAAAAATTGAAGATGCAAAAAATTTCTTAAAAAATGTTAATTTTCCTATTGTTGTTAAAGCTGATAATCTTGCTGCTGGAAAAGGTGTGTACATATGCAAAAATCCAAACGAAGCAAATGTTGCTGTTGATGAAATATTTGATGGAAAATTTGGTAAAGCTAAAAGTATTTTAATTGAAGAGTTTTTAGACGGTGAAGAGATGAGCTATTTTATTATTACTGATGGAAAAACTATAAAAAACTTTGGTACAGCACAAGATCATAAACGTGTGGGTGAAGGAGATACTGGCAAAAATACAGGGGGTATGGGAGCATATTCTCCATCAAGATTGATAAATAAGGAATTGGAGAATAAAATATTAAATAAAATTATTAAACCTACTTTAAAAGGTCTTGATGAATTAGGCACAAATTACAAAGGTTTTTTATATGCTGGGCTAATGATCGTAAGTGATGAGCCATATCTTATTGAATACAATGTAAGAATGGGTGATCCAGAGTGTCAGACGATACTACCTATGTTGAACTCAGATTTATTAGATATTTTGCAGGCATGTGTTGAACAGAAACTAGAGCAAACTAAAATTGATTGGAAAAAAAAACAAAGCCTGTGCGTAGTTTTATGCTCTAAAGGGTATCCAGATTATTATGAAAAAAATATTAAAATTAACAATTTTGATAAAATAATTTTAAATGAAAATAATTATTTATTTCACGCTGGAACTAAGAAAAAAGAAAACAACATTGTTGCTGTAGGAGGAAGAGTATTAAATTTTATTTCACTTTCAGACAATTTAACTGATGCAAGACAAAATATTCACAATAACTTAAAAAAACTTGATTGGAATAAAGGTTTTTATAGAAGAGATATTGCATTCAAAGTAATTGATAAATGAGAATTATCTCAGGAAAATTTAAAGGAAAAAAAATTTTAGAATCCAATGATTTAAATACTCGACCATTAAAAGATCTAACTAAAGAGTCAATTTTTAACATAATCAAACATTCAAATAAATTCACTATAAATTTTGAAAATTCAGAAATATTAGATCTTTTTTCTGGAACAGGCTCTTTTGGTATCGAATGCATATCAAGAGGAGCAAAATTTGTAACTTTTGTAGAGAATTATAACGGAATACTCCCCATATTAAAAAAAAATCTAGCAAACTTAAAATTAGCTTCAAATTATTTAGTAATTGAAAAAAATGTTTTTAATTATTTAAATCTAAATCAAATTAAGAAACAATTTGATATTATTTTTTTAGATCCACCTTATAAAGAAAAAGAATTAAACGAGTTATTGTTATTGTTTATAAATGAAAAAATTTTAAAAGAAAATGGAATAATTATTATTCATAGACATAAAAAACAAACAGATATCTTACCAAATCAAATTAATATTTTAGAAGAAAAAAAATATGGGATTTCAAAAATATTATTTTGTAATATTTCTTAAATTAAAATTTTTTTTGTTTCCTTTTTAATAAGCTCAACTGCTGGTTGATCAAAAGGATTTAAATTTAAACATTTTCCAATTAAAATTGTTTCAAGCATAAAGAAACAAAAAAGCTCACCTAAACTTCTTTCATCTCGTTTATTGATTTCAAAACTTCTAAATGGAATATTTTTTTTTCTAAATACGTTTTCTGTTGCATTTTTTTGAGCATACATGATTTTATTTAAATCTTTATTTTTTAAGTATTTATAATCTGATAAAATTGTATTGTTTCTAATTTTTATTGAATTTTTTTCTTTCACAAAAAAAAATGTGAAAAAATTGTTTTGAAACCCGTCTAAATAAAGTTGCATAACGCTATGATTATCTTTAGGCATATTTGATACTATTGGCAATATACCTAGTTTTTTTTTACCTAAACTCTCAGCAACCAATTGTTGGTACCAGTTAAATAGATTAGTAGAAGACTCGTCATAGTTTATTATTACGGAGTTAAATTTTTTTTTATTTAAATAAAAAATAATACTAGACACATTTCTTATTAAAGCTTCTATAAATTTTTTATTTTTTATAAGATTATTTAATTGTCTAAACTTTTCAGGCTTTAAACCCATCAATTCTGAAGGAAGCATACCTACCTCAGATAATACCGAGTACCTTCCGCCAATATAATTGTTATGATCAACCACTTCACATTTAAGCTGATTTGCAAGTTCTCTTAAATAATTATTTTTATTTTCTGTAATAATTAGATTTTTATCTTTTTTTTTTTTTAAAGTATTAAAGTTAACAATAGTTTCAATTGTATTCCCTGATTTAGAAATAACTAAATTATTAAAAGGTTTATTCGATAATGTTTTTGATTTTGATTGAAGATTATCAATAAATAAAAAATTTTTATTAATTTTTTGTCTTAAAAAATCATATATTGCTTGAGCACCTAAGGTAGATCCACCCATGCCTATGACTCTATAATCAAAGTTTTTTTTTAAAGATCTAAGATTTTTAAAATTATAACTATCTTTGTAAGTTTTTCTTAAGGATTGAATTACTCCATCATTTTTTTTTAGAATTGATTTTAATTTTAAATTAATTTTTTTATTTTTTTTTTTTATTTTAAAATTAACAAAATTAATATTTTTACTTAACATTAATTGTTTTTAATTTTCCATATTAATAGTTTTTCTAAACTTCCAACACTCTCCTCGCTATCAGTAGATATTTCTGAACCGTTGGTTTGATTATCAACAATTAATTTTTTTAAATCATTTTCCTCATTTTCTAAAACCTTTTTATTATTTGGTATCGGCAACTTTTGGAAATCTGGTGGTATTGAAAGTGGTAATTTTTTTTCTACTAAAAACTCATCAGTTTTGTTTTTTCTTTGGGGATCCATTGCATCTTGAAAACCTCCGCAATTATTCAAGATAAAGGTAGCTAGTATAAGGAAAAGAAAAATTTTAATTTTTTTCATTAAATTTGTTTTTTATTTGCAGTTAGTTCTAAAAGAATCATTACAATTACACCTATAGTAATAAATATATCTGATACATTAAAAATAAACCAATGAAAATTTCCTACATGAAAATCTATAAAATCAGGCACAGCTTTATAAATTAGTCTATCGAAAAAATTTCCCAAAGCACCGCCCAATACTAACAATAGCGCGTATTTTCTCACAGTATCACTTTGCCTTATCATAAAAATAATAAAAATAATTACTACAAAAATTAAAAAAGTAAGAAAATTATATAAATAATCTTCATTAAATGAAAATAGTCCAAAAGCTATTCCTTCGTTCCAAATAAGATGTATGTTTAAAAATTTTGATGAATATATTTCAGAATTAAAGTTAAGTTTATCCTGATGAATTACAAATAGTTTTGATATTCTGTCTAAAAAAAAAATGATTAAAATAATAACTGTTTCCAAATAATAATTTTTAAATATTTTATATAAAGACATTAAGAACTTTGAGGACAATTAGATCTAGAACACCCTTTTTCGTTTATTTTCCAACACATCGAGCATTTCGTTCCTTTTGCTTTTTCTGTAAGAACATTTACGTCTATGTTATTTTCATATTTAACTTCAGCTTTAGAAGTTATGCAAAGCTCTGAAAAGTCAATATCCTTTGAGACACTTTCTAAATTTTGATCTAAGTGAATTTTTATTTCAGCTTCTAAACTTGATCCTATTACTTTAGCTGCTCTTTTTTCTTCTATACTTACATTGCATAAATTTCTAATTTTAATTAACTCAATCCATTTCTGATTTAATTTTTCATTATGAAAACTTTTTGGAAAAGTTAAAAAGTTTTCTAAATGAATACTTTTCTGGTTTTTAAATAATAATTGATAGATTTCCTCAGTTGTGAAAGACAAAATTGGAGCAAACCATCTGAGTAGAGAGTTTAAAATTATATTTAACAACAAGATAGTTGATTTTCGTTTAGGGTCATCTAAGGAGTCGCAGTATAAAGTATCTTTTCTTATATCAAAATAAAAAGCTGACAAATCTACAGTACAAAAATTTAACAATTCTTTATACAAATTATGAAAATCATAATTCTCAAAATATTTTTTGAAATTATTGTTTAAAGAATACAATTTGTGTAGCATATATTGCTCTAAATCAGGTAATTTATTTAATTCTATTTTTTCAAGATCAATAATCTCAAAGTTATCGTTAAGATTTCCTAATAAATATCTAAATGTATTTCTAATCTTCCTATAAGAGTCTGCGTGTTGATCTAAGATTGAATAATCTATTCTTAAATCCTCTGAATAATTTGATGATGCTACCCAAATTCTTAAAATATCTGCTCCATATTTTTTTAAAATATCTTCCGGGGCAATCACATTTCCTAATGATTTAGACATTTTTAAACCTTTACCATCTACAACAAAACCGTGGGATAAAATGGAGTCAAAAGGAGCTCTACCTCTAGTTCCACATGATTCTAATAGTGATGAATGAAACCAACCTCTATGCTGATCTGAACCTTCTAAATACATTGATGCTGGCCATTTAAGGTCTTCTCTTTTCTCTAATACAAATGAGTGAGTTGAGCCACTATCAAACCAAACTTCGACAATATCACTTAATTTATCATAGTCTTGGGCTTTATATTTATCTCCTAAAAATCTTTGAGGATCATCTGAAAACCAACAATCAGATCCCTCTTTTTCATAAATTGATGCAATATTTTCATTAACTTCATCATCAACCAAAATTTCTTTAGTTTTTTTATTAACAAAGATAGGTAAAGGTACACCCCATACTCTTTGTCTAGAAACACACCAATCAGGTCTCGTTTCTATCATAGATTTTAATCTTTCTTTTCCCTTGCTAGGATAAAATGTTGTATCATCAATAGCTTTTAAAGCTTTGTCTCTTAATTTATGACTTTCCATAGAAATAAACCACTGAGGTGTTGCTCTATGAACTAATGGTGCCTTTGACCTCCAAGAATGAGGGTAAGAATGAACTAGTTCCCCATTTGATAATAAATTTTTTTGCTCTTTAAGTTTTTCAATTACTATTGGATTAGCTTTAAAAATATGAATGCCTTCAAATAATTTAACATTATTTGTATACTTACCATCACCATCAACTGTCTCTATTGCTTTTATTCCATTATTCAAACATAAATTAAAATCATCAGGCCCATGACTTGGTGCGCAGTGAACAATTCCTGTACCCTGCTCTGTCGTCACAAATCTTGCTTCTAACATTGGAATTTCAATCTCATAACCTAAGTTTAAAAAAGGATGGTTACAAATAGTATCTTTAAACTCTTTACCCTTAAACTTTTTAATCTCTTTATAATTTTTAATTCCACATTCTTTTATTACTGACTCAAGTAAAGCTTGTGCAACAACTATTTTTCTGTTTTGAAAATCTCCCTCATCATTAACTTGTAATAAAACATATTCCAAAGCTTCGTTGTATGCTAAAGCTTTATTAGCAGGAATCGTCCATGGTGTAGTTGTCCAAATAATAATTTCACTTTTTTCTAATTCTTTAATTTTCGACGACCTTACTGAAAAGGATGTGTATATTGTATCTGACTTATGATCTTGATATTCTACCTCAGCATCAGCAAGAGCAGTTTTTTCAACAGTCGACCATAAAACTGGTTTGTACCCTCTATATAAACTTCCTTCTTTAAGAAATTTTCCAAGTTCTCTTACTATTTGAGCTTCTGCATCAAAACTCATTGTAGAATAATAATTTTCCCAATCCCCAACTACACCCAATCTTTTGAATTGACCTTTGTGAATTTCAATCCATTTTTCTGCAAAAGATCTACACTCTTTTCTAAACTCAACTATAGGGACATCATTTTTATTTTTCTTATTTTTTTTATATTCCTCTTCTATCTTCCATTCGATCGGCAAACCATGACAATCCCATCCAGGTACATAAATTGAGTCTTTACCATCCATTTGATGAAATTTTATAATTATGTCTTTTAAAATTTTATTTAATGCTGTCCCCATATGAATATTGCCGTTTGCATATGGAGGGCCATCATGTAAGACAAATTTTTCTTTACCTTTGCTTGACTTTCTTAATTCATCATAAAGGTTTATTTTTTGCCAATAATTTAAAATTTCTGGTTCTCTAGTTGGCAGGTTCGCCTTCATTGAGAAAGCTGTTTTAGGTAGATTTATATCAGATTTGCTCATTTAGTTTTTTTTGCAATATTTAAATCAGATTTAATTTGTTTTCTGAGTTGATCAACATCCTTAAATTTTTTTTCTTTTCTAATAAACTTTAAAAACTGCACTGATAAAAGCTTATTATAAAGATTTCCAGAAAAATTAAATAAATGCACCTCTAGTAAGATTTTTTTTTGATTAAATGTGGGTCTATAGCCAAGATTTGCTATACCACTCAATTTTTTTTGATTTTTTTTTCTTAATACTCTTACCGCATAAACTCCTGGCTGTGCTAAAACATAATCCTTAATATCTATGTTACATGTTGGAAAACCAATTTTTTTTCCAACTTGTCTGCCCTTTTGAACTATTCCATCAATAGTCCATTTTCTACCTAAAAATTTATTAGCTCTATTTAAATTACCTTTTTCTAATAAGTTTCTTATTATCGTTGAAGATACTATTTTTTTACTTTTTAAAAGTGGCTTTGGTTTAATAACTTTATAATTATAATATTTTTCATTTTGTAAGAGTAATTTAACATCGCCTTCTCTTTTATTTCCAAATCTAAAATTATTACTTACAAATATAAACTTACAATTGAGTTTTTTATATAAAATTTCCTTTATAAATTTAATTGATTTTATTTTAGAGAAATTTTTATCAAATTTTTTTGTAATTATAAAATCTACTTTTAATTCTTTAAGTAATTCTAATTTTTGATTTACAGACGAAATTTTAAAATTCTTCAATGAATTGTTAAAATACATCTTGGGCATTGGATCAAAATTAATCACACCAATTTTTGAATTATATTTTTTTTTATATGATAGAGCTAATTTAAATAATTTTTGATGTCCTAAATGAAGACCATCAAAATTTCCAATTAATATAATTGAATTTTTATGGTGATTATTAATATTGAAATTTTTATATAACTTTACCATTTTAATTCTGTTTGAGTAAAATTAACAATAGCTTCATATTCCTTTGAAACTTCACCAACTCCTTTTTTATGTATCTCATCTTTATGAATTCCATTGCAAACCAACAAGGAATGGTAATTTAATAAATTAGCACCTTTTATATCTGTATTTAAATTATCACCAATTGCTAAAACTTTCTTACCAACATTATCTATAGATTGATTGTAAACCTCTGCATGAGGTTTACCAAAATAAATTACTTCTCCACCCATTTTTTCAAAAACCATAGCAACTGAACCTGCACACAATTCTCTAATATTTCCACGATCAACAATTAAATCAGGATTAGTACAAATCATTTTTTTTTTTATTTGTTTTTCAAGTAAGTTTTTGTAATAACCTAAGTCATCCTCATGTTCATCGAATAAACCTGTGCAGAGTAAATATTCACTTTCATTTAGTTCGGTTGATTTATTATTTTTAAATTCATTAAATAAATCAAAGTCCCTAGGAGGACCAATATGGAAAAAAATTTTAGATTTGAATGATGTTTTTAAAAATTTTAAAGCTGCCTCTCCTGAAGTAAAAACATGCTCTCTCAAATCTTCACTCATACCCATTTTTTCTAAAAATTTATTAACTGTAGAATTTGGTCTAGGAGCATTGGTTAATAACACGAAACTTTTATTTTTTTTCTTTAGTTCATTCAGGGTTACTATTGCTGAATGGTGTAGTTTGATACCATTATGAATAACCCCCCATAAATCTATGTAAAAAAGGTCATAATTATCAGCAATTGACTGCAGTCCATCTAAGTCTAAATTTTTAGTCATTATTTTACCTATAAACCATAATATTTAGATTTTCCTAGCATAATTACTCTTAAAAGAATCTATAATCTTGAAATAGGCTGCGAAATATCTATATGAAGCACATATTTATAAAGAATTATAAAGGAGATTTATGAAGTTTAAACCATTACATGACAGAGTATTAATCGAAGTTTTAGACAGCAGTGAAAAAACTGCTGGTGGAATAATTATACCCGACACAGCTCAAGAAAAACCTCAAGAAGGAAAAGTTGTTGCTGTTGGCGGTGGAGCTAAAACTGAGGATGGAAAAAAAATTCCAATGGATGTTAAAGTTGGTGATAAAGTTTTATTTGGCAAATGGTCAGGTACCGAAGTCAAAATAGATGGCAAAGAATATAGCATAATGAAAGAGTCTGACATTATGGGTATTTCAAGTAAGTAATTTAATTTAAAGGAGAAAACAAAATGGCAAAAGTTGTTAAATTCGATGCTGAAGCAAGAGCAGCTATGATTAGAGGAGTAAATATCTTAGCTGATACTGTTAAAGTAACTTTAGGTCCTAAAGGAAGAAACGTAGTAATGGATAAATCTTATGGTGCCCCTAGAATTACTAAAGATGGTGTATCTGTTGCTAAAGAAATTGATCTTGAAGACAAGTTCGAAAACATGGGTGCGCAAATGGTTAAGGAAGTTGCTAGCAAAACAAATGATGAAGCTGGTGATGGTACAACAACTGCAACTATTCTTGCACAAGCTATTGTTAAAGAAGGTGTAAAATATGTAACTGCTGGCATGAATCCTATGGATGTAAAGAGAGGAATTGATGCTGCGGTGGATACAGTAAAAGAAAGTCTTGTTGCATCCGCAAAAAAAGTAAAAGATAGTGATGAGATTGCTCAAGTTGGAACAATTTCAGCAAATGGTGATAAAGAAATTGGAACAATGATTGCAAAAGCAATGCAAAAAGTTGGAAACGAGGGCGTTATTACTGTTGAAGAAAATAAAGGTATTGAAACTGAACTAGACGTTGTTGAAGGTATGCAATTCGATAGAGGTTATTTATCACCTTACTTTATCACTAATAGTGATAAAATGACTACAGAGTTAGATAATCCTTTTATTCTTTTACATGAAAAAAAATTAACTAATTTGCAGCCAATGGTTCCTCTTTTAGAGGCTGTTGTACAAGCTGGTAGACCATTGATGATTATTTCTGAAGATGTTGAAGGGGAAGCTTTAGCCACTTTAGTAGTTAACAAACTTAGAGGTGGTTTAAAAGTTGTAGCTGTAAAGGCTCCAGGATTTGGTGATAGAAGAAAAGCTATGCTTGAAGATATTGCTATTTTAACAGGTGGTCAGGTTATATCTGAGGACTTAGGTATCAAACTTGAAAATGTTAAACTTGATGATCTTGGATCTTGTAAAAAGATAAAAGTTGATAAAGATAATAGTACAATTGTTAATGGAGGTGGAAAAAAATCTGACATTGAAGCAAGATGTGCATCTATCAAACAACAAGTTGAAGAAACTACATCTGATTATGACAGAGAAAAACTTCAAGAGAGACTTGCAAAGTTAGCTGGTGGAGTTGCAGTTATTAAAGTTGGTGGTGCAACTGAAGTTGAAGTTAAAGAAAGAAAAGATAGAGTTGAGGATGCTTTGAATGCAACTAGAGCTGCTGTGGAAGAGGGTATTGTAACAGGTGGTGGTTGTGCTCTTCTTTACGCTGCTCAAGAACTTGATAAAGTTAAAGCAAAAGGCGATGATCAAAAAGCAGGTGTGGATCTTGTTAGAAAAGCACTAGAATCTCCTATTAGACAAATTACCAAAAATGCTGGTGTAGATGGATCAGTTGTGGTTGGCAAATTATTAGAGCAAAAGAAAAAAACTCATGGATATGATGCTCAAAGTGAGGAATATTGCGATATGTTTGCAAAAGGTATCATAGACCCAGTTAAAGTTGTGAGAACTGCTTTACAAGATGCTGCTTCAATTGCAGGATTGTTAGTAACTACAGAAGCAATGATCGCTGACAAACCAGAGGAAAAAGATGCTGCTGGCGGAATGCCTGGTGGAATGCCTGGTGGTATGGGCGGCATGGGAGGAATGGGTGGAATGGGAATGTAATCCCTCTACTCTAAACTAAAATTTAAAAGGCCATCACATGATGGCCTTTTTTTTAAGTAAATTTATATCATGTCAAAAAGATACAGTGGAAAATCATTTAAAGATTCGAGTGTAAAAAAGAAACCTAAATTAAGTTTGAAAGAAAAAAGAAAACTTAAAAAAGATAAACAAAAAAAGCCTAATTAATCACAAGTTATTTAAATTAATCAAGCCAGTCATGAGTTTTTTTAAGTTTTAATATCAAATTAAATATGTATAAGAGCCACAATTTATGAGCAACAATATAAGAAACATCACAATCATTGCCCATGTCGACCATGGAAAAACAACTTTGATTGACAATTTAATGAAACAAAGTGGATCATTTAGAGAGAACGAAGTTGTTGATGAAAGATTAATGGACTCAGGAGAACTTGAGAAAGAAAGAGGAATAACAATTCTTGCAAAACCTGCATCTATAAACTGGAATAATTCAAGAATAAATATCATTGATACACCTGGCCACAGAGATTTTGCAGCAGAAGTCGAAAGAGTTTTAAGTATGGCTGATGGTGCTCTTTTATTAATTGACTCTGCAGAAGGAGTAATGCCTCAAACAAAATTTGTTTTATCGAAAGCATTAAAACAAGGTTTAAAACCAATAGTCGTTATCAATAAATTAGATAAAGCGGATCAAAGAGCAAATGAAGTCTTGGATGAAACTTTTGATCTGTTTGTAAGTTTAGATGCCAATGAAGAACAATTAGATTTTCCTGTGTTGTATGCAAGTGGAAGATCAGGATGGGCAGATAATGAAGTAGACGGTCCAAGAAAAAATTTAAATCCTTTATTAGATTTAATAGTAGAACATGTTAAACCAGCTGATTTAGATAAAACTAAACCTTTTGCAATGTTGTCAACGTTACTTTATTCAGACAGTTTTTTAGGAAGAAGCCTAGTAGGTAGAATTGCACAAGGCACAGCAAAAGCAAATCAACCAATCAAAGCTATTAATTTAAAAGGTGAAAAAGTTGATGAAGGAAAATTAACAAAAATTTTTAGGTATGAAGGAACTAAAAAAGTTCCAATTGATGTTGGAGAAGCAGGAGATATTGTTGTTGTAGCAGGATTAGAAAAAGCAAATGTTGCTGATACAATTTGTAATTTGGAGGTAAATGATCCTATACCAGCAACTCCTATAGATCCTCCAACAATGTCGATTACTATAACTGTAAATACTTCTCCGTTAGCAGGTACTGAAGGTAAAAAACTTACTAGCACACAAATAAGAGAACGATTAGTTCAAGAAGCACAAAACAATGTTGGCATAACTTTCTCAGAAAATGAAGGTAAAGATTCATTTGTTGTAAGTGGACGAGGTGAGCTGATGTTGGAAATACTTCTTACTCAAATGAGAAGAGAAGGTTTTGAGATGACTGTAAGTCCTCCAAAAGTTTTATATAAAACAGACGATCAAGGAAACAAACTTGAACCAATTGAAGAAATTACAATGGATTTAGATGAAGAACACTCTTCTAAAGTAATCGACTCGATGAATAGAAGAAAAGGCAAATTAATTGAGTTAAAAGATACAGGTACAAATAAGAAGAGATTAATATTTCATGCACCCACTAGAGGTTTAATGGGATACACAAGTAGATTTCTTACTCTTACTAAAGGTGAAGGTGTAATAAATAGAATTTTTCACGACTACGGTCCTTTTGAAGGAGAAATGGAAGGTAGAAGAAATGGTGCATTAATTGCAATGGAACAAGGAAAAGCAGTAGCTTTTGCAATCTTCAACCTTCAAGCAAGAGGAGAAATGTTTGTTACACATAATGATCCAGTTTATCCAGGTATGATTGTTGGATTGTCACCAAAACCGGGTGATATGATAATTAATGTCATGAAAGGAAAAAAATTAACAAATATGAGAACGCAAGGAACAGATGAAAACGTAGTTCTTACTCCTGTAAGGAAAATGTCAATAGCTGAACAACTAAGTATGCTTAATACTGATGAGGCATTAGAAATTACACCTGATTCTTGTAGATTGAGAAAAGGAATTCTTGACCCCCACGAAAGAAAAAGAAACGAAAAAAATATTGCGGCTGCCTAGTTAAAGATTTTATCAACTAAAAACAAACCAAGAGCAACGCAAGGACCTATTCCGAATGCGAATAATAAAGTTCCAACACCTACTGTTCCTCCTAAATACCAACCAATACTAACTACAGAAATTTCTAATGTTGCTCTCACAACAGCTATAGGAAAATTTGTTATTTTTTGTAATCCTATCATAAGCCCATCTCTAGGACCGGCTCCTAAATTTGAAACTAAATATATACCCCCACCTATTCCAACCATAATGACAGAGATTCCAGCTAAAATTAATTGATATATATAATTTGAAGGTGTTGGAACATACTTAACACAAAGATCAATCATAATTGCAATTATCAAAGCATTAAGAATTGTGCCCATTCCTGGTTTTTGTCTAAGTGGTATCCACAAAAGTAAAACAACAATACTTATTAATAACGTGATAGTTCCAATACTTAAATTAACATTTAAGGAAATACCTTGAGCTAAAACACTCCAAGGAGAAGCTCCTGTGAAAGAAACAATTAACAAACCTTCACCTAATCCAAACAAAGATAAACCAAAACATAAGAAAAAAAATGTAGAAAATTTTGGTTTAAAATTTAATGGTTTTTCTGAGCTCCAGTTAACTTTTGGAATTTTTTTTATTTTTAAAAACATAAATATGATAAACTATATCTATTAATGAAAAAGTTTTTAGTTGTTTTACTTGCTATATTTTTCTCATCAATTTCTTTAGCTCATATAGGTCATTATAACAAATTTGATAAAATAGAAATGGAGATCTTGAGAAATAATGAAGTAATTGGATATAATAATTATTTTTTTGAGAGAGACGGTGAAACAACAACAGTTAAAAATCAATATAAATTTGAAGTTAAATTACTATCTGCAACAATTTTTAAAGTGGAGGGGTATGGAGAAGAAATATATTTAAATGATCGTTTAATTTCATTTCAATCAAAAACACTTCAAAATAAAAAAGAAAAATTTGTAAGCTTAAAATTAGATAATAGTAATAAAAAATTTAATATTGAAGGATCTTCATATTCGGGTGAAGCTTCTCTAAAAAATATAATTGGAAATTGGTGGAGTCACAAAATTTTACAAGCAGAAAGTCAAATAAGTCCTATTTCTGGAAGTATAAAAAAACAATTAGTTACATTTATTGGTAAGGAAAACGTTGCTATCAATGGAAAAGAGTTTGAAACTGATCATTTTAAACTTACTTCTAAAAATATGTCACTCCCAGAAGACAAAAGGCTTAATTTTGATATATGGCTTGATAAGAAAACCTCGGTAATAGTTAAAGTTACTTATGAAAGAATGGGAAATTGGGAATATAGGCTTAAAAATATTGAATAATTTTATTTACTAATTTTGTTAAAAAGATCGTTTGCACTTATCCATCCTGCCTCCAACCTAGGTCCCACAAACCAATCAGCACATACTCCTAAATTAATTTTTTTGTTCCAATAACTTTTAATTTTTAAAGATTTTGAATTTGATGAATACATCCATCCATGATTTATAGAAAATAGAATATTAGTTTTTTTAATACCAGTAAGATTAAAAAATTTATTAATTAAAATTTTTGAATTTAAATCTTTATTTTCTTTGTTTTTCATTATTTTTTTATTTGCCCACTTTGATGTACTTTGAAGTGTCCATAGATCATGAATACTTTTAAATCTTAACTTACTATTTTCTTTAGCAGCCCAACCCAAAATTTCATCATCAAATAAAAAACTGCTTATATTTTTTCCAGTTTTTTTTATTTTTATCATGACTGTAATATTTGCATCCATTTTAATTTTTTTTTTGATAAATGAATGATTAATAAATTTTTTTGCTAATTTAACTAATTGAGGATACGGACATGTTAAAATAAGATTATCATAAGATTTATTGTCACCATTAGAAAAGGTAAGTTTCCATTTGTTTTTATTGTAATCAATTTTTTTTAATTCTTTTTGAAAATTACAATTAATTTTTTTTAATAAAAACTTGCTAATATCATTATTTCCTAGTCTACCAATAATTTTTTGATGGTTTTTGTTTTCTTTTATTTTTTTATTTTTAAAAATATGTCGGCCTTTCCACCTTTTTAATATTTTTTTTGCTAAAAGTTTTGTTGTAAATTTTTTAAATTCATCACTCTTAGGGGATATATATTGAACACCATGATCAAACCCTATTTTTTTATCTAACCTTTTAAATGATGATCTGCCACCAGGACCTCTTGCTTTATCATAGAGATCTACAGAATGTTTCTTATTTAATAGGTTTGCAATTGTAGCTCCAGATATTCCCGATCCAATGACACAGTAAGTGCTCATTTACCTGCAACTGTCATTCCCTCTATCATCATTGTCGGCGAGTTGACGGAATATTCAAAATCTAAATCATTAGCTAAAGTTATATTTTTGAACATATCTTTAAAATTTCCAGCAATTGTTATTTCATTTACCGGAAATTTAAATTCGCCATTTTCAATTAAGAATCCTGTTGCACCAACTGAATAGTCTCCAGTAACCAAATTACTTCCATGGCCTATTGTTTCAGTTACATAAATATGTTTTGAGTTAGTATTTAGTAAATCTTCGAAACTAATTTTTCCATTATCAAAATATAAATTAGTTGTACCGCCACATCTTCCATTTGATTTTAAATTAAGTTTCTTTCCATTGTAAGTATCGACTAAATAATTTTTTAAAATACCATTTTGTATAAGATTTAAAGTATCTGATTTTACTCCTTCAGAATCAAAAATTTGAGATCCAACTCCTTTGTTCATGTCTGGTTTATCAATTACATTTATTGTTTCTGAAAATATTTGTTCATTTATTTTATCCTTAAGAAAAGAAGTTCCTCTTGCAATAGCATTTGAAGATATCGCGCCTGCAAATGCACCTAGCATTCCTTTTGCTATCCTTTTGTCAAATATAATGCTTATTTTTTCACTGCCAATTTTGTTCGGGCTTAATTTTCTTATAGTTTGCTCAGAAGCTTTTTCACCAAGTTCTTTTGCACTTTTAATGTCTGATAAATGACGTTTGCTTGTAAATTCATAATCTCTCTCCATACTATTTTCATCTTTAGCAACCGTAACGCAAGAAGCGCTAAATGAAGATGATTTATATCCATTACAAAATCCATCACTATTAGCTAAAATAAAATTAGATTTATTTTCAGTAAAACTAGATTCTGTATTTACAATTTTTTCTTCTGAAGATGCAACACTCTCAAGCTCTTTTAAATACTCAATTTTTTTTTCATTATCAAAGTGTGTTTCGTCATATAAATTTAAATTTTTAATTTCTTTAGCTAAAAGTTCTTTATCTGGTAAAGAATTAAATTCATCCTCAGGGGTATTTTTGGTTGTTACAAAACATTTTTCTATTAAGGTTTTAATGTTATCATCTAACAAGTTTGACGAAGAAATTGATGATCTTTTTTTTCCTAAATAAGTTTCAATGCTTATTGCTAATCCATCAGATCTATTTGACTCGTCTAAAGTATTATTTCTAAAATTGACTGTTTCTGAAATTGAATGACCAACTGTCACGCTTGATCCAGTTGCACCCAATTTTTTAGCTAAATCTAAACAATATGAAGCTTTTGATCTTAAATATTCTTGATCCTTAACCATAATTTAAAGTTTAGTTCCACCAACAGTCATTTTATCGATTAAGATTGAGGGCTGAGCAACTCCAACGGGTACACCTTGTCCAGCTTTACCACAAGTTCCAATACCAGGATCTAACATCATATCATTTCCAACCATTGAAACTTCTTTTAGAATTGATGGACCATCTCCAATTAATGTAGCTCCCTTTATTGGTGAACCAATCTTACCATTATTGATTTCGTATGCCTCCGTACAATTAAAAACAAATTTTCCTGATGTAATGTCAACTTGTCCTCCTCCAAAACTTACTGCAAAAATTCCTTTATCTACTGACTTAATCATTTCTTCTTGGGTTTGATTTCCACTCATCATCATAGTATTTCTCATTCTTGGCAAAACAACGTGTCTATAATTTTCTCTTCTTCCTGAGCCCGTGGATTTTGTATTCATCAATCTAGCATTTAATCTATCTTGCATAAAATTCTTTAATATCCCATTTTCAATTAATACTGTTTTTTCTGTTGGTGTACCTTCATCATCAATAGTTAAACTACCTCTTCTATTATCAATTGTTCCGTCGTCAACAATCGTTACTCCTTCACTGGCAACTTTTTGGCCCATAAGATCATGAAAAGCGGATGTTTTTTTTCTGTTAAAATCTCCTTCTAAACCATGTCCAATTGCTTCATGAATTAAAATAGCTGGCCATCCAGGACCTAGAACCACCTTCATTTCTCCTGCAGGTGCAGGTTTACTTTCTAAATTGACTGACGCAATTCTAAAGGCTTCCTCACATACTGTTTTCCAATTATCATTTTTTAAATATTCATCATAAGATTGTCTTCCACCTATTCCATATACACCAGTTTCTTTTCTTCCGTTTTTCTCTAACATCACTGATACATTAAATCTAATTAATGGTCGGACATCTGTTAATACTTCACCACCTGATCTGATAATCTCGATAGATTTTTGTTCACCTGCAAAACTTGTAGTAACTTGCTTTACTGAATTGTCTTTTTTTCTTAAATATTCATTTACTTTATTTAAAACTTCTAATTTTGAATTTAATGTTTTTTGCTCTAATGGATTAATATCTTCATAAAATTTTTTATTAGATCTTGAAATATCATGATTGTACGTGCCTTTCATCGACTTCAGAGTTGATTTTAAATTTTCAGAAGATTTTTTTAGTGAATCTTTTGATATTTCATTAGAGTGAGAATAAGCAACTACCTCTCCTGTAATTGCTCTAAATCCAAAACCTAAATCTGAGCTATAACTTGAGCTTTTAATTTTATTATCATCCAATAAAATTGATTCGGATTTAGTGTCCTCTAAATATAGTTCACCATCATCGCAATTTTGCAAGGTATCAGATACTATTTTATCAGCATCTTTTCTGGATAGATCGGATTTATCAAAAAAATTACTCACTTGGTTTAAATAGTAGTTAATTATTAATTTTCAACTAATCATTTGGCGCATTTACATGTTTATTTTTAAAGTTAGTATAAATTTATGAAAGTTTATTTTAATAACTCATGCAAAATCTGCAGATCAGAAATCAATATGTATAAAAAAGAAAATATTGAGGATATTGATTGGATAGATATTACCGACAACAAAGATGCGGAAAAAGAAACTTCTAAAAATGATAAAGAGCTTTTAAGAAGATTACACATCAAAGAAAACGACCAAGTGATTGAAGGTGCAGAGGCTTTTCTTTATGTTTGGAAGAAGATACCAAAATATAAATTCTTATATAATTTTTTTAAATTACCAGTCATATTTACTATTTTTAAATATGGATATGAAATAGCTGCGTATTTTCTATATTTGAAAAATAAAAAACAATTAAAAAATTAATTTAGAAAAAATATTAAAATCTGACTTAATAAAGACATTGAAAGAATAAACATAATTAAAACTACAGAGTACATAAGAGTAATAATTTTATTTCTTTTTCTTCTCAATCTTACAAAATTTTTGTCATCTAAATCCGATATATCTCTTTCACCATCAACTTCATAATCATAACTCCATCTCCAAGTTGATTGTCCTAATCTTTCATCCTGACTATTGAAATATCTAATCCAAGCAAGTATATACTTTAACAGTACATACAAAATCAACATCCCAATTATTCCAAAAAACATAACTAATAATACTTAATTTAGATCTAATAATTAATTGTTATTTTTTTCTCTTTTTTTTGCAATTAATTGGGTTAACGAATCCACCATAGTGTCAGAAGCTTTGAATATTTCATTATTTTTAAATTCGTGAGATATATTTTTCTCGGGATTGGTTTTATCTTCAATGACTATTCCTTCATCTGGAGAATTATTTTTAATATAAATTAACAATAGCCATTCCTCATCAGGTGCTTCATCCCACTTTATAAATATTTCTCCTGTCTCAAATCTTCTATCGATACATCTAAAAATAGACATATGTCTAGTAATGTGTCTCTTATTTAACTGAAAAACTAAACTACTGGCGCTTCTATAAAAACTTTCAAGAGCAAACTCAATTTTTTGTCTTGCCAATGTATATTCTTTTTCTTTCCTTAATAATGTTTCCCTGTCTTCATCACCTTGAATTTTTACTCCTAATGCCTCTACTCTCTCTCTTATTTTTTGATCTCTTATTATTCGATATTTCTCTTTTAACTTCTCAATTCTCTGTTGAAGTCCTGCATAATCTTCTCTTTTTTCTTTTAATGAAATTTTTTCTAATTTTTCTAATTCTTTAACTTCCCTTACTCTGAATTTTTCAATCTGTTTTTCTAATTTTAATTGTTGTAAAAATTTCTTTTGCTTTTCAGCTTGTTCAATTCTTAATAAAGCCTGCTCTTTTCTTAAAAATAATTTAATTTCCTTTGTTCTTTGTTTTTCTAATCTTATCTCTTCTTTTAATACTTGTTCATTTAGTTTTAATTTTAGTTCTCGCTCCTTCTGCTTTGCTTCCTGTAAAGCTAGCTTTTCCTGTCTTTCTTGCTCCTGTTTTTCGAGTTTAATTCTTCTTTGTTCATCTTTTTTAAGAACTTTGTAGTTACTGATTGTTTCAGAAATTTTATCAAAAAAAGCTTGGATATATTTTTCTATGTTAAGATTTATTTTTAATTTTATCTCAGGTTTTAAAGAATTTTGAAAATTTATTATTTTTAAAAGAAAACTTTTTTCTTTAGGTTTTTTAATAATTTTTTTTTTCGATTTAATTTTAAATACTCAATTTTTTTTTCATTATCAAAGTGTGTTTCGTCATATAAATTTAAATTTTTAATTTCTTTAGCTAAAAGTTCTTTATCTGGTAAAGAATTAAATTCATCCTCAGGGGTATTTTTGGTTGTTACAAAACATTTTTCTATTAAGGTTTTAATGTTATCATCTAACAAGTTTGACGAAGAAATTGATGATCTTTTTTTTCCTAAATAAGTTTCAATGCTTATTGCTAATCCATCAGATCTATTTGACTCGTCTAAAGTATTATTTCTAAAATTGACTGTTTCTGAAATTGAATGACCAACTGTCACGCTTGATCCAGTTGCACCCAATTTTTTAGCTAAATCTAAACAATATGAAGCTTTTGATCTTAAATATTCTTGATCCTTAACCATAATTTAAAGTTTAGTTCCACCAACAGTCATTTTATCGATTAAGATTGAGGGCTGAGCAACTCCAACGGGTACACCTTGTCCAGCTTTACCACAAGTTCCAATACCAGGATCTAACATCATATCATTTCCAACCATTGAAACTTCTTTTAGAATTGATGGACCATCTCCAATTAATGTAGCTCCCTTTATTGGTGAACCAATCTTACCATTATTGATTTCGTATGCCTCCGTACAATTAAAAACAAATTTTCCTGATGTAATGTCAACTTGTCCTCCTCCAAAACTTACTGCAAAAATTCCTTTATCTACTGACTTAATCATTTCTTCTTGGGTTTGATTTCCACTCATCATCATAGTATTTCTCATTCTTGGCAAAACAACGTGTCTATAATTTTCTCTTCTTCCTGAGCCCGTGGATTTTGTATTCATCAATCTAGCATTTAATCTATCTTGCATAAAATTCTTTAATATCCCATTTTCAATTAATACTGTTTTTTCTGTTGGTGTACCTTCATCATCAATAGTTAAACTACCTCTTCTATTATCAATTGTTCCGTCGTCAACAATCGTTACTCCTTCACTGGCAACTTTTTGGCCCATAAGATCATGAAAAGCGGATGTTTTTTTTCTGTTAAAATCTCCTTCTAAACCATGTCCAATTGCTTCATGAATTAAAATAGCTGGCCATCCAGGACCTAGAACCACCTTCATTTCTCCTGCAGGTGCAGGTTTACTTTCTAAATTGACTGACGCAATTCTAAAGGCTTCCTCACATACTGTTTTCCAATTATCATTTTTTAAATATTCATCATAAGATTGTCTTCCACCTATTCCATATACACCAGTTTCTTTTCTTCCGTTTTTCTCTAACATCACTGATACATTAAATCTAATTAATGGTCGGACATCTGTTAATACTTCACCACCTGATCTTTATTTTGGAGAAGCTTATACAGATGGAGAGATAGTTATTGAGAACGGAAGTCTTACAGAATTTTTAGATTTGTCTTTGATGAATTTTGGAAGAGGAGATTTAAATTTTTTTAGTTATTTAATTAATAGATTAAGAGGTTCATATAGATATTTAACAAATTTTAATTTTATTAAAAAATCTAAAATGAATGTTTCACATCACTATGACATCAAAGATGATCTTTATGATTTATTTTTAGATCCTAAAAGACAATATTCTTGTGCTTACTTCAAAAATGAAAATGATACTCTAGAGACTGCTCAAAATAATAAAATTCAACATATAATTAAGAAACTAAATATAAAACCAAACCAAAAAGTATTAGATATTGGATGTGGATGGGGCTCTTTAGCAGTCGATATTGCGCGGTCAGCAAATTGTGAAGTGACTGGAATCACATTATCAGAAAATCAGTTAAAATATTGCAAACAAAAAGCCAAAGAACTTAATTTAGAAAATCAATTAAGATTTATGTTAATGGATTACAGGGAACTTGATGAAAAATTTGATAGAATTGTAAGTGTTGGAATGTTTGAACATGTCGGAAGAAAATTTTATAAAAAATTTTTCTCACAAGTTGAAAAACTTCTAAAAGACGATGGAGTTTCATTAATTCATACTATTGGATCAGTGAATCCTCCAAGAGACCCTCATCCATGGATAACAAAATATATATTTCCTGGTGGTTACACACCAAGCTTAAGTGAAGCGACTACCCCAATTGAAAAAGCTGGCTTAATTGTATCTGATATTGAGGTATTAAGAATGCATTATTCTCACACATTAAGACATTGGAAAGAAAATTGCCTGAATAATAAAGATAAAATTATCAATATGTTTGATGAACGTTTTTTTAGAATGTGGGAATTTTATTTAGCAGGTTGTGAAATGGCATTTAAATGGGGAGACCAAGTTGTATATCAGTTTCAACTTACTAAAAACTATACTTCTACA
>QCGU01000009.1 GCA_003278165.1 Pelagibacteraceae bacterium AG-390-A02 | reverse complement strand
TTTAATTATTTTATGAACTTTTTTTACATCCATTTTTAATCTTTTTGCCAACATCAAAGCCTCTGATGCTGCTATCATCGAAATTCCAAGAGACATGTTATTACAAATTTTTACACCAACCCCGCTTCCTTGATCTCCAGCATGTAGTATTTTTTGACCCATTATCTCTAAAAGCGGTGAAGCTAATTTTACTGCATCATTACTACCACCAACTAAAAAATTCAATTTTCCAACTCTAGCACCCATCACACCACCAGTAACTGGAGCGTCAATCATTTTTATTCCTAAAGACTTTGCTTCATCTCCTACCTTTAATGAAGTTTCAATATCTATTGTTGAACATTCAATAATTAAACAATCTTTAGAAATTTTTTTTAAAATTCCATTCTCACCAAGATATAATTCATAAACATGTTTTCCTTCTGGTAACATTGATATCACAGCTGATGCATTGGATAAAAGATCATCTAAAGAATTTACAACATTTAAACCTGTCTTTTTTGCAGTTTTAATTGCGTGTTCTGAAACATCGAAAACTTTAACCTGTTTTCCAGCTTTTACTAATTGTTGTGCCATAGGATTTCCCATGTTTCCTACTCCGATAAATGCAATATGATTACTCATCTATATTTGAACTCCCTCTATTTATTAATACCGTTTTACTTTGGGTGAAATGATTGATCATACTATCAAATGCATATTCTTTTCCCAGACCACTCATTTTTAATCCACCATAAGAAACATTTGCTCTTGGAGCCACACATTGATTAACTTGAACAAAACCTGCATCTATTTCCTCAACAAATTGAAGTGCTCTTGATAAATTTTGTGTCCATAAAACTGCTGACAACCCAAAAGGAGTATCATTTGCACTTTCAATAACTTCGTCAAATGATTTAAATGGAATTGCACAAGCAACTGGACCAAATATTTCTTCCTGACACACAGGTGACTTTACTGGAACCCCCGACAATAAAGTAGGTTCATAAAAAAAACCTTCTTTGTATTCACCACCTTTTTTTTGATTACCTCCATGTAGAACTTTTGTTGATGAGTTTTCTTTTGCAATATTCATATAATGTAATGTTCTTTCAAGTTGATCCTCTGAAATTATTGCTCCTACATCTGAATTTTCATCTAAAGCATTTCCCATTTTAAGATTTTTTAATCTATCAACAACGCCATCTAAAACTTTTTGATAAATTTTTTCTTGTATATAAACTCTTGAGCCAGCGGTACATGCTTGTCCTTGTCTGGTATATCTCATACCATCGATCACGCCAGGTATAGCAATATCAAGATCTGCATCGCTCATAATTATATTAGGATTTTTTCCACCAAGTTCTAATGTTACCGGACAAAGTTTTGGAGCTGCTTTTTGAGCAATAATTTTACCAACATTAAATGAACCAGTGAAAGTAATTTTTCTTACATCGGGATGAGACAAAAGTGGCTCTCCGCATTCTTCTCCGTATCCAGAAATAACATTTAAAACTCCTGGAGGAAGTTCTTGTTGAAAAATCTCTGCTAATAGTAATGCACAGAAAGGTGCTTGTTCAGCTGTCTTTAAAACAACAGTATTACCAGCTACAATTGCTGGAGCTATCTTTGCAACAGTTAAAAATAAAGGAGCATTCCAAGGAACGATAGCGCAAACAACTCCAATTGGATCTCTTGTTGTGTAGTGTAAAGTATTTGCAATATTTGGAGGATAATTCTCACCTTTAATCTCTCCAGATAAACCAGCAAACATCCTAGTTAATTCAATTGAAGCTGAAGTTTCTGGTTTAGCTTGTGTTCTTAAAGCGTTCCCTGTGTCCAGTGCTAGTAAAGTTTCAATCTCATCTCTTCTTTGCTCAAGTTTTCTAGCACCTAATTCTACTAATCTTCCTCTTTCTCTTGCTGGTACTTTCTTCCATTCTTTAAAAGCATTTAGAGAAGATTTTACTGCAAGATCAACTTCAACCTTATTACATTGGGGAGCTTCACCTATATTTTCTCCTGTGCTTGGATTTATCACATTAATTTTATTATTAGTAGATGGTGAGATTAATTTACCGTCTATTAAAATTTTATTTGATAATCTTTTTGCATTTTTGTTTGCTTTTTCAAAATTACTTAAAAAATCACTCATAATTACAATTCACCTTCTCTTGTTTTAGCAGCTAACCAACCACCATCAATTTTAATCTCCGATCCATTAATAAAATCAGATTCATTAGAAGATAAAAAAATTGCTGCGCCAACTATATCAGATGGTAGTCCCCACCTACCAACAATTGTTTCTTTTCCCCATTGCTCACCATGAGCGGGGTCTTCTGCATATTTTTTATTAAATGGTGTAGATATTAGACCTGGACAAATTGTATTGACATTAATATTTGTTCCCTTCAAATCTATAGCAAGAGCTCTGGTTAAACCAAGTATTCCACTTTTGGCTGCAACATATCCTACACGATCAGGTCTCCCCATAAAACTAGCAATAGAGCCAAAATTTATAATTTTACCTTTACCTATTTTTTTCATCTCAGGTATTACTGCCTGACAACAAATATATGGTCCAGTAAGATTTACAGAAATCATATCATTCCAATCACTTAAGTCATGATTTTCAAGTTTTTTAACATGTCTTATCCCAGCGTTATTAATCAATATATCTATTTGATCAAACCTATTAATTGTTTCTGATATCAAGTTTTTAACACTTGCTTCGTTTGAAACATCTGTTTCTACATAAATTGCATCACCACTATTTTTTATAATTTCTGCAACAACATTAGAAGAATTTTCTTTATCTAAATCTGCAACAACAACTTTAGCTCCCTCTTTAGCAAGGCCTAAAGAAATTTCTTCTCCTATACCTTTTCCACCACCTGTAACAATTGCAACTTTATTTTTTAATTTCATTTTAAACACTAAATATTATTTTATGATCAAATACAAAAAAAAATTATTGTTTTTAAGCTCTAAAAAATAGGTATACTTTTGATACTATGAAAAAATTTGAGAGTATTAATAACTTTTTAAAATTAATAGGTGGAAAATGGAAAATTAAAATTCTAGCTGAATTACACATGGGGCCTAGAAGATTTTCTGAATTAAAGACTAATTTAGATGGTATTACTGCAAGAATGTTAATTAGAGAATTGAGAAATTTAGAAAACGATACTCTAATAAAAAAAAGGATTAACAATAAAATAAATGATTATATTTTAACTGATTTTGGTAAATCCAGTGCCTACATAATTGAAGCTATAAACGATTGGGGAAATAATAAGAAACGTAAAATTAATAAAGTGATTGAAAATGATTATCGTGTAATTGATTTATTTCAGGAAGAAATACGTATCAAAAAGCTACAGAGTCAAAGAATTAAAAAATAGAAACTAATTGTAACTTACAAGCGGTTTATTACTTTTTATCCAAGATTGAATTCCACCATCAAGAACATACACATTTGTAAAACCTAAATCTTCAGCAAATGCATTGCCTAAAATTTCAGCGGTTTTTCCATCATGACTTATAAAAATTAATTCTATTCCTTGGGATTCAGCGCCTGCCAAGGCTCTAACTTTGTCCATTAAATAAACATTAAACTTACCATTAATATCAAAAGCTGTTTCTTGAAACGATCCTTTAATAACACCTGTCTTTTTCCATTGATTATCTAGCCTAATATCCAATGCCACAGCATTTTCTTTTATTAATTTTTCTAGTTTTTCATTGTTAATTTTTTCATAATTAGGACTCAAAACGTCTAGAATTTTAAATTCAAAGATCAAATTTGAATTTGGTGGTATCAATTCACCCGCTCCCTTTTCACCATAAGCCAGCTGAGCAGGTATTTTTATTTTTCTT
The DNA here is from genome assembly GCA_003278165.1 of Pelagibacteraceae bacterium AG-390-A02. Taxonomy (GTDB): domain Bacteria; phylum Pseudomonadota; class Alphaproteobacteria; order Pelagibacterales; family Pelagibacteraceae; genus Pelagibacter. Next base: position 36,847 of record QCGU01000009.1, on the reverse strand, counting down.
TTTGATCCTTTATTTGTTCCTATTATTCCTTGTTCAAATCCTGGAATAACTTCTTTCATACCAATTTGAAAAACTAAAGGTTTATCTTTACCAACATTAGTGTCAAAGACTGTTCCATCTTCAAAGGAACCTGTATATTCAATTTTTACCCAAGAATGATTTACAACTTTTAAACCATCTCCTTTAGTATCATTAATGATTTCAATATTATCTGCTAAAAGAAAGTTAGTTTTTAAAAGTATTAAAATAATTATTAAAAAAATTTTTTTCATTTAAGAGATATATTAAAACCCTTATACATTTTTTTTCTAACTTTATTACAGATTTCTCTATACTGAGGCAATCCTGCTGGATAAGGTATAAAAGTTTTTGGTTTACCTGGAATATTATCACCTTTATACCAAGAATTTTTTGCTTTCATAAAAAGAGATTTTTTAGCTAGGGTATTAATTTTTTTTACCCAATTTTCAGCTTCTTTAGCTAGTGGTTCAACTGACACACTTTTTGCTTTTTCTAAATACATGATGAATTCTGAAATCCATTCTACATGTTGTTGGATTTGTGCTGGGACATTAGTTAATACAGAAGGACTACCTGGTCCTGATATGATAAAAAAATTTGGAAAATTTGGTATCATTAATCCTAAATATGTTTTTGGACCATTTTTCCAATATTTGTTTAATTTAATATTTTTTCTTCCAGTCAAATTTAAAGACAAAATAGGACCTGAAAGTGCATCATAGCCTGTTGCAAAAATTATTTTATCAAACTTTAAATCTTCATTTTTTGTCTTTATCCCGTTTTTTGTTATCTTAACTATTGGATTTTCCTTTAAATCAATCAAACGAACATTTTTTTTATTAAATGTCTCAAAATAATCTGTATTTAAAGTAGGTCTTTTTGAAGTAAATGGATGCCCAAAGTCTGTTAATTGTTTCGCAACTTCTTTGTCTTTAACTATATTATTTATTTTTTCCTTTATATAATTTGAAACTATTTTATTAGCATTTAATTTTTTAGTTATATCGCTAAAGCATGCCCTAAATGATAAACCTCCATTTAGCCATGCTTTTTCTAAAATTTTTAATCTTTGTCTCTCATTAAAATCAAAAATAGATTTTTTCGAAAATTGAAACGCATGACCACCTGGTGTTTTTGTAAGTAAGTTTTTAATTTGTTTGTAATTTTTTTTAGTATTCTTGATAAAAGTTTTTGTAAGTTTTCTGTTTCTTGCTGGAACGCTATAATTTGGAGTTCTTTGAAATACTGTGAGAGATTTTGCAGATTTTGCAACAACTGGAGCAATTTGTATTCCACTTGACCCTGTTCCAATTTGTGCAACTTTTTGATTTTTAAAACTTATTTTTTTATCTGGCCATTTTCCACTGTGATACCATTCTCCTTTAAAATTTTTAATACCTTTAATATTTGGTACATTAGCTGCAGATAATGATCCAACTGCGCTTATTAAATATTTACAATAAAATACTTTTTTTTTATTTGTTTTTACTCTCCATAAATTTTTTTTATCTAAATAAACAGCTGAAATAACTCTATTGTTAAAAATTATATTCTTTCTTAAGCTAAGTTTTTTTTCTACATATTTAAGATAACTTAGAATTTCTTTTTGTTTAGGGTATCTTTCTTTCCATTTCCAATTTTTGTAAATTTCTTCAGAAAAAGTATAGCAATAAATATGGCTTTCAGTATCACATCTCGAACCTGGATATTTGTTCCAATACCAAGTCCCACCTAACTCTTTACCTTCTTCAATAACAAGAGTTTTTAAACCTAATTGATCTCTACATTTGTACAATTGGTATAAGCCAGAAAAACCTGCTCCTATAATTATTGCGTCTAAATACAAAATTTTAATTAAATTGTATGGTTTTTAAAAATTTTACTTCCACCTTTATTTTCACCACTGATCAAATGTAACTCTCTTTGAAGTGAATATCCTACTTTATCTTCTATGGTTTTTGCACCCACATGATCAAAAAAAGAGGTAGCTGGCATATATCTATATGTAAGTCCTGCTCTTCTTTTTCCAGAATTGTTTGCTCTTGATCCATGAAATAAATAAACATCATGCATTGAGAACATTCCTGGCTTTAAATGAACTGATTTTGCTTGGTCTTTAATTTCATCAATATTTTTTAAAGTTTGATTCAAAGTAACATTCGTGGATTCTAGAGTGTTGTGTTCTGCCAACTTTCTATCTAGGTGTGATCCAGGTATATACTGTAATGGACCATTTTCTTCTGTGACTTCATCAATTGACAGCCAAACAGTCACTGATTCTAATGGTTTTATGGGCCAGTACTCACCATCTTGGTGCCAGGGTGTCTCTTTCCCATTTTTTTCTTTTTTACAAAATAATGACGATCCCCAAAGAATTATATCTTCTCCAATTAATTGCTTAACCTCTTCTATAATTTCTGGATACATTGCAAATTCCAAAAATTTACTATCTCTCTCATACAAGCCGCTTACAAATTCATTATTTTCATCTTTATGATCTTCAAGATATTTGTCTAAAGCTAAGTTTAAATCTTTTACTTTATCTGAAGATAATTGAGTTGAGCTTTTTACTAAACCATCATTGTTGTAAGTTTTAATTTGATCAACCGAAAGCATAATAAAACATATTGAATATTTATTTTATTGTCAAATTTTAAGTTTAATAAATATATATAAAGTCTATATTTATTTATTGCTAATAATTCAAAATGAAAAATATTTATACTTGGTCAGCCAAACCTACACAACGAAATCTCACAGTTGCTGATCTTAAATCTTTCAAAGGAAAAAAAAAATTTACTCAAGTTAGAGCAAATACATTTGATGAAGCCTTTGCGGCAGAGAAAGCTGGTATTGACATGATTGTTGCAAATGCAAGAAATATTATTGAAGTTAGAAAAGGTTCAAATAATTTATTCTTAACGGCATCATTATTTTGGGAGGAATTTGTTACTAAAGAAGAAATTTTAAAAGGCGCGTTTAAAGCATTAGAAAATGGAGCTGACGCAATTTTTACTCCGAGAAACACTGAAGTTATAGAAATGTTATCTAATGAAGATATTCCTGTAATGGGTCATCTTGGTTTAGTACCAAGAAAATCATCTTGGTTTGGTGGTTTAAGAGCTATCGGTAAAACTCCAAAAGAAGCTTATGAACTTTTCCAAAAATTCAAAGATTTAGAAAATGCAGGAGCCTTCGCAGTAGAGGGTGAGGTTATACCAGAAAATGTAATGAAAGAAATTTCAGATAGAACAAGCATGATAACTGTGTCTATGGGTTCAGGTAAAAAAACTGATGTTATATATTTGTTTATGGAAGATATTTGTGGAGACAATCTAATTCCCCCTAGACATGCAAAAGCATATGGAAATTTATTAAAACTCAAACAACAAGTAAATCTTGAAAGATTAAAAGCATTAAAAGCTTTTAAAAAAGATGCATTAAGTGGAAAATTCCCTCAAAAAAAACAATCAGTAAATATAAGCAACCAAGAATTTAAAAAATTTTTAAATTTACTGAATTCATAGATTATTCAATTTTTTTACTTTATAAGCAATTTAAATGGAAAGCTTTGACTTTATAATTCTTGGAGCAGGATCAGCAGGTTGTGTCCTAGCAAATAGATTATCTGAAAACCCTAATCACAAAGTATTATTACTTGAGGCAGGTGGAAAAGATAATTATCCATGGATTCATATTCCAGTTGGTTATTTTAAAACCATGCATAATCCTGATGTAGATTGGTGTTATAAAACTGAACCTGATGAAACTATGAATAATATTTCCATCAGATATCCTAGAGGAAAAACCTTAGGAGGAAGTTCCTCAATTAATGGCCTTTTATATATTCGAGGACAAGGTAGAGATTATGATCTTTGGCGACAATCAGGCAACACAGGATGGAGCTGGGATGATGTTCTCCCATATTTTAAAAAGGCTGAAAACCAAGAAAGAGGTGCAAATGAATTTCATGGTGTAGGAGGTCCACTTTCAGTATCAGATCAAAGAATACAACTGCCTTTACTAAATGAGTTTCAAAATGCTGCTGAAGAATTTGGAATACCAAAAACTAAAGATTTTAATACAGGTGATAATCATGGTTGTGGATATTTTCAGGTAACTGAAAAAGATGGATTTAGATGTAGTACAGCAGTTGGATATCTTAACCCTATTAAAAATAGAAAAAATTTAAAAATCATAACAAAAGCACATGTAAAAAAAATAAATTTTGAAAACAAAGTAGCTAAGGAAGTAGAGTTTTGGCAGGAAAATGAATTGAAAAAAGTCAAAGTCCTAAAAGAGGTAGTTTTGTCTTCAGGAGCAATTGGTTCTCCTCAAATTTTACAAGTATCAGGGATTGGAAATCCAGAGCTTTTAAAAAATTTAGGAATAGATGTCATCCATCAATTGAATGGCGTTGGAGAAAATTTACATGATCATTTGATGTTTAGACCAATTTATAAAATTAACGGTATAAAATCTTTGAACAAAAAAGTTAATAGCTTGTTTGGAAAATTAATGATTGGTTTAGAATATGTTTTTAAAAGAAGTGGCCCAATGACAATGGGTGCAAGTCAATTATGCATGTTTGCAAAAAGTGACCCCTCTTTAGAGTTACCAGATTTGCAGTGGCATGTTCAGCCAATGAGTATGGATACTCTTGGTGCAACAAAAAATCATGATTTTCACGCTTTTACACCTACCGTTTCAAATATTAGACCAACAAGTAGAGGTCATGTTAGAATAGCTGATAAAGATTCAAGAACTTACGTAAAGATCAAACAAAATTATCTCTCTACTGATCATGACAGGATGGTTGCAGCTAAAGGACTTAAACTTACGAGAAAAATAGTTATGGAATCTGAAACTTTTAAGAAATATTCACCAGAGGAATACAGACCAGGAATTCATATTAATAATGACGAGGAATTGGTAAAAGAGGCATCTAATTTTGCTCAAACTATATTTCATCCTGTTGGTACATGTAAGATGGGGCAAGATGAAATGTCAGTTGTAGATGAAAAATTAAAAGTTAGAGGAATAGAAAATCTTAGAGTTATTGATGCATCAATAATGCCTAACATCACTTCAGGAAATACTAACGCACCTACGATTATGATTGCAGAAAAAGGTGCTGACATGATACTACAACAATAATGTTTGCAGAATTTTTTACTCCAGAGCAAATTGCTATATTAACTCAAATTATTTTTATAGATTTAGTTCTAGCAGGTGACAATGCCATTATAATTGGAATGGTAGCTTCAAAATTTCCAGTAGAACAAAGAAAGAAGGTTATATTTTGGGGTATTGGTGGTGCAGTAATATTAAGAATAATATTAACGTTACTAACAGCTTATTTGTTACAAATTACTGGACTAAGACTTATTGGTGGAATTTTACTTCTATATATTGTTTACAAACTTTATGTTGATGTAATTAAAGGATCAGACTCAGAAGAAGACATAAAAGTAGACAACTCAAGCTTCTTAAAAGCAATTTGGACTGTGTTACTTGCTGATTTTACCATGAGTTTAGATAATGTCTTAGGTGTGGCTGGTGCTGCAGGTGATCACTATGGACTGCTTGTTTTTGGATTAGTTCTATCGATAGTTTTAATGGCAACTGCTGCAACATTAATTTCTGGATGGATTAAAAAATACAAATGGATTGCTTGGGTTGGGTTATTAGCAATATTAATAGTAGCAGTTGAGTTGATTTATACAGATATTAAAATAATATTCTTTTAATGTATCTTCAAAAAATTAATCTTAAAAATAAGTACGCGCTAGTTACTGGTGCTGGCAAAGGGCTTGGAAGAGCTTGTTCTATTGCACTGGCAGAAGCTGGTGCAACTGTTATAGCATTAAGCAGAACATCCTCTGATTTAAATAAATTAGAAAAAGATATTAAAAAGATTAAAGGTAAAATAATTAAAGTACCTTGTGATGTAATGAATTATGAAGAGCTAAAAACAAAATTAGAAAAAATCAAAATTATTGATATCTTGGTAAACAATGCGGGAACTAATATCCCTGAGCCTTTTGAAAAAATTAAACAAACAAGCATGAACTATTTGGTAGATTTAAATCTAAAAGCTGCATTTAACGTTGCTCAATTAGTTGTAAAAAAAATGCTTAAAAATAAAAAAAGACCTGGCTCTATAATTAATATGTCTTCCCAATTAGGTCATGTTGGTATGAGTGGAAGAAATGCTTACAATATGACTAAATTTGGAATTGAAGGTCTAACAAAAGGTATGGGTGTAGAGTTAGCAAAAAGAAATATAAGAGTTAATACCGTTGCTCCCACATTTGTTGAAACACCAATGGTCAAAAACTTCTTTAAAAATAAAAAATTTAAAAAACTAGCCCTTGGAAATATTCCAATGGGAAAAGCAGCAACGGAAAGTGATGTAGCAACAACAGTTTGTTTCTTAGCTTCATCTGCCTCCTCAATGATAACTGGAACATCAATTATAATAGATGGTGGATGGACAGCTCAGTAATAAATAGATTTTTTTTAATATTTTTCTTTTTTTTTTCGACTGCAAACGCAATAGGATTTCAAGGTAAATTCTTACAAGGTCATTTTATTTTAGGTAAAACAAATCCTGATGCAAAAATAATTGTTGGAAAAAAAGAAGTAAGAGTATCGAAAGATGGTTATTTTGTCTTTGGTATAGATAGAGATCAAAAATATGATCTTACTTTCACAAAAATCTTTGATGGAAAAAAAACTACAATAACTAAAAAAGTTTTAAAAAGAAAATACAACATTCAAAGAATAGATGGCTTGGAAGAAAGCAAAGTAACGCCACCTGAGTCAGTATATAAAAGAATAAAAAAAGAAAATAATGCAATTGGTGAAGCAAGAGCAATTAATTCTGAATTACAGTTTTTCAAACAAAAGTTTATCATGCCTGTTGAAGGTATAATTAGCGGTGTTTATGGTAGTCAAAGAATTTTAAATGGTAAACCAAGATGGCCACATTACGGAATTGATATAGCTGCGAAACAAGGAACAATGATTAAATCATCAGGTTCAGGAAAAGTTACAATGGCTGAGGATGATTTATATTACACCGGCGGTACAGTAATTATGGATCATGGTCACGGTATATCAACAATATATTCACATTTAGAAAATGTTTTAGTTTCCGTGGGAGATTTAATTAATCAAGGAGATATTATTGGAACAGTAGGATCGACAGGGAGATCAACTGGACCTCATCTTGATTTTAGAATTAATTGGTTTCAAACTAGATTAGATCCAATGTCTGTTTTGAAAAATTAATAAAAAAACATCCAAATACCAATAAGGATCAATATAAATCCACCAATTTGATTTAAAATTTTTAAATATCTTGTTGCTATGATTTCTCTAAACTTACCGAATACAAATGCATATGTACTATCAAATATTGTAGCTACAATTATAAATACAATTCCAAAATAAATTATCTGATAGCTGACTGGTTCATCTATATTAATAAATTGGGGAATAAATGCACTGAGGAATAAAAAGATTTTTGGATTAGTTAAAATCACTATTAATCCTTGGAGAAAATATTTTTTTTCAAATTTAGTTACTTGAGTTTTGTTTAAATCAATATCTGACTTAATTGTAATTACTCCAAGTGAAATTAAATAAATCGCGCCTAAAATTCTTACATATTTAATTATCACTTCTAGAAAAGGAGAAACTATCTCAAATCCAAGTGCTAATAAAAGTAACAAAATTAAAACACCAACTTGGGTACCAAAAACATTTAATAACCCTGCTTTTACACCAGATTTTAAAGAATTAGCAATTATCAAACTAACAGTAGGTCCTGGTACTATCACTATTAAAAAACTTGCTATAACAAAATATAGTAATACAAAATCCATGTCAGTCTGAATTAATCAATAACAACTTAAAAAAAAATTAAAATAAAAAAATGGAATTTAAATCAAAAGAAACACTAGGAATTATTTTTGCAATAATTGCTTACTTTTCATTTTCAATTCTTGATGCAGTTCAGAAAACTGCGGTAATTCACTACTCTATATTTCAATTGTTATTTATTAAATATACTTTTGTACTTTTGCTAAGCATGACAGAGGCTAAAAGAGCTAACAATACCAATTTTTATAGATCTAAAAATTTAAAACTTCAAATTATAAGAAGCCTACTATCTATTTTAGAATCTGGATTTTTTGTTTTATCTTTTAAATATTTGTCTTTAGCAAATGCACATAGCATAGGTGCATTAGCACCAATAATTATAGTTGTCTTATCGGTATTTATTTTAAATGAAAAAGTATCAATCAAAACTTGGATAGCAATCTTTATAGGTTTTATTGGAGTTTTGATTATTATTAGACCTGCATCTGATGTTTTTAGTGTAAATTCTTTTATCCCTTTGTTAGCAGCTTTTTTTCTAGGTCTTTATCAAGTAGCAACAAAAAAAATAACTGAATATGATGCTCCTGAAGTATCCTTGTTCTACTCTTCTTTAGTTGGGATTATTATAACTTCAATAATGGCATTTAATTATTGGCAACCTATTGATATTAATTCTTTATATTTTTTTGTACCAATTGGTTTATTTTTTTCATTAGGTATATACTTTCAAATATTAGCACTCAAAAATGCAAGAGCTAGCATAATTCAACCCTTCCATTATACTTTAATTTTTTGGGCAATAATTTTTGGATTTTTCTTTTATGATGATGTTCCAGATTTATTTACTATTATAGGAGCAATAATAATTACAACTTCAGGAATATTTGTCATAAATCAAACTTCAAAAAAATAATTTTAAAACTTTTATGACAAAAACACTTAAAGAAAAGTTTTCAGATAAATTAGTAAATGCTTTTCTAAATAAAAAAATCATTTCTCCAATACCTAGTAAATTTACAAAAAAACTTACTGAAGCAGACAAATTTAGAAAATTGTGTGAAAGCAAAATTAAAGATCCCATAATAGGTTTTAAAGCTGGTGGAACAGGTATTCCATTAATGAAAAAACTAAAAGAAAAAGAACCTTTTATTGCATCTGTTTTTAAAAAAAACTTAATAAAAAGTGGCAAAAAAGTAAAAATAAATAAATATACTTTAGGTATTGAAGTTGAGGTTTGTTATTTAATCAAAAAAAAATTTTTCTCCTCTAAAGGCAAAATATCTAACAAAAGTGTATCTAAATATATTTCGCACATGGCGCCTTGTATCGAAGTAGTTGGATATAGACAAAAAAGAAAAGGTATTACTTCTTTTGGAGATTTAAGTAGTGACTTTGGGGGTAATATTAAATTTTTAATAGGTCAAAAGAAAAAATTTAAAAAAATTAACATAGGTAATTTAAAAACAAATATTACAAATAAAAAAGCTAAGCAAAGTGTAGACGGAAACACTAGTGCTGTTTATATAAATCCAATAAATTCTTTAAGATTTATTTTAAATAAAGTTAAAAAAGATAAAATTAATTTAGACAAAGATTTTTATGTTTTTACAGGATCTACAGTTGGAGTTGTTCCAATAGTTAAAAAGGGAATATATTCTGCTAAAATTGAAAAACTTGGATCTGTAAGAGCAGTTATTTCATAATATTAAGATCATAAGGATAAATTTATTCATAAAATATGTGTGTAAAAATTATATAATCATGAATAATATTATTCTTTTTATAATCACTCTTTTTTGTTGGTCCCCAACCTGGTATGTAATAAAATTTCAATTAGGCTACGTTGATCCACTCGTCTCTGTTTTTTATAGATTTTTAATAGCTTCATTTATAATTTTTATTTTTTTAATTATTAAAAAAGAAAGGTTAAAATTTTCAATTAATCAACATTTGTGGTTTTTATTTTTTGGAATTTGCTTGTATTCAATAAATTATATTTTCTTATATTTATCTAATACCTATTTAATAAGTGCTTTTCCAGCAATTGTGTTTTCAACTCTAGTAATAATGAATATAATTGGTGAAAAATTATATTTTAAAAATAAACCTTCTATAAAAACTTTAATTGGTGCATCAATTGGTATGATAGGTATTTTAATTATTTTTAATGAAGAAATTTTCAATTTTAGTTTTAGTGAAGGAACCCATATTGGATTATTTCTAGCTCTACTTGGAACATTTTTTGCATCAACAGGTAATATGGTCCACCAAAGAAATTTAAATAATAATTTTCCTTCAATACAAACAATAGCATATGCTATGTTTTATGGTTCGATTGTTACACTGGTAATTACAAGATTTAGAGGAGCTGAATTGTTATTTGAAACTAGTTTCAGTTACATCTCTTCGCTGCTTTATCTTTCAATTTTTGGTTCAATATTTGCTTTCGTGTCTTATTTAAAGTTAATTGAAAAAGTTGGAGCTGGAAGAGCAGGTTATGTTAATGTTGTAATGCCAGTGTTAGCATTAATTATTTCAACAATTTTTGAAAATTTAGAATGGCAATATGATCTAATTATAGGACTTCCTATTTTAATTATTGGCGCTGTTCTCGTGATAAATCAAAAAATTAGAACTAATTAAATTTCTGATCTAGCCCTTAAACGTTCATAAATTAATCTTGTTTTTATCCCAAAATTTAAAAAAGGTTGAGGTGGTAACCAGGTAGGTTTGTTCCTTGCTTCAATTGTTTTTATTTCAATTGTACTTTCATTAATCGCTTTAAGCGCAATCTGTTCACCAAATAAAGTTCCTACACCAATACCTGAACCGTTATAACAACCAGCAGCAAAAATATTACTATCAATTTTTTCAAATATTTGAGAACTGTTCCTTGTTCTTGATACTATTCCTGACCAAGATGATTTAATTATATCATTAGGTAGTTGTGGAAATCTTTTTTGTATTCCAATTTTCTGATTTAAAGACCTTTTTTTAAGAGTGGAATTTGACATACCAAATGGATTGTGGACTTCTGCAGTATTTCTTATTAAAATTCTTCTATCTTTTGTCATTCTGATTGTTGCACCCATTGGCCTTACAGGTAGCACACCCCATTCTTTTGGCTCTCCGATAGATTTAAATTCTTCATCAGATAATTTCCTTGTCATGCTGGCAGTTAAAGTAATAGGAAAATTATAATTAGATTTTATATCTAATGATTTCAAGAAGCCATTCGTAGCAAAAATAATATTTTTTGTTTTAATTATTCCATTTTTGAAATTACAAGAAATAAAATCTTTATTTTTATGCCAATTTAATAAACAAGAATTTTCATACAAAAAAACATTGGAAGGTAAAGCATCGATCATTGCTCTAACTAATTTTCCTGGATGTAGTAAAATACCGCCTTTTGTATAAAGTCCGATATTATAAAAACTTGTACCTAATTTTTCAGACAATTCTTTGTTTTCCAATAAACTGTGTTCAAATCCTAACTTAGATAATGTATTTGAAAAATTTTCTAAAATTTTTTTATCTTCAATTTGTGATGAAGCAAAGTATTTACCACTTTCATTCCAATCACAATCTACTTGATGTTCTTTAATAAATTTTTTTACTACATCTATTCCTAATGAATAAATATCAGCTTTCTTTTTATAATTTTGCAGTTCTTTATTTGATGTAAAACCATCATTCAAAGTTGTATCAACCAAATAACCTGAATTTCTTCCACTAGCACCCTCACCTGCTAGTTGAGCATCAGCTAATATAATTTTAAAATTTGAATTTATTTGACCTAATTTTCTTGCTGCAGACAAGCCAGTGTAACCAGCCCCTATTATTAACCAATCACACTCTTCGTTAGACAAAAGACTCTTGATGTTCGCTCTTGGATTAAGGTCGTTTATCCAACTACAGCTATTATCGTTTGTCACTTGCATGAAGTGACTTTACGATAATTGATAAATTTTTAAAAGATTTTAAGAGTTTAATGAAGGTTGTTTCTTCATGTCTGCTTTGTTGATACCAGCAACTCTTACTGGTTTCTTCATCGCATCTCTTCTAAATGGTTCTCCAAGCTCTTGATTTAGAATTACCTCTATAAATGTTGTAATTCCTTTCTTTTGGTCTTCGCAAGATTGCTTGATCGCATTTGTTGTTTCTTCCATAGTTCTAACCGTTACACCTTTTAAACCACATGCATCAGCAACTTTGGCGTAACTTAATTCAGGGTCTAACTCAGTTCCAACAAAATTATTATCAAACCATAGAGTAGTATTTCTTTTTTCTGCACCCCATTGATAATTTCTGAAAATTACCATTGTAATTGCTGGCCATTCTTCTCTAGCACATGAACTCATTTCATTCATACTAATTCCAAAAGCTCCATCTCCTGCAAAACCAATTACTGGAGTATCTGGACAACCAATTTTTGCACCTAGTATAGATGGAAATCCATAACCACAAGGTCCAAACAAACCTGGTGCTAAATATTTTCTTGGTTTTTCAAAAGTAGGATAAGCATTTCCAATTGCGCAGTTATTTCCAATATCACTAGATATGATTACATCCTCAGGCATACCAGATTGAATTGCTCTCCAAGCTTGTCTTGGTGACATTCTATCTGCATCTCTTTCTCTTGCTTCTTTATTCCAAACAGTACCTTCATCATCATCTTCATGATCTAAGCTTGAAAGTTTTTGTAACCATGCAGATTTTGTTTGATGAATTAAATCTTTTCTAGCTTGTCTATCTGTATCTCCAGCATTTGAAGATAATTTTTCTAAAATTTGCTCTGCAACTAATTTTGCATCGCCACTTATTCCAACTGTTACTTTTTTTGTTAAACCAATTCTATCTGGATTAATATCTACTTGAATTATATTTGCATTTTTCGGCCAATAGTCAATTCCATATCCTGGTAAAGTTGAAAATGGATTTAATCTCGTACCTAGTGCTAAAACAACATCGGCTTTTGAAATTAATTCCATCGCAGCTTTAGAACCATTATAACCCAAAGGTCCTACTGCTAGAGGATGACTTCCTGGAAAACTATCGTTATGTTGATACCCAGAACATACTGGAGCATCTAATTTTTCAGCAAGGTTTTTAGTTGCATCTATAGCTCCACCAATTACAACTCCAGCTCCAGAAAGTATTACTGGAAATTTTGCATTAGATAATAAATCAGCAGCTTTAGAAACAGCATCGTTACCTCCACCTTGTCTTTCTAGTCTAACAATTGGTGGTAAATCAATATCAATAACCTGGCACCAATAATCTCTAGGAACATTTATTTGCGCAGGTGCAGAACCTCTTATAGCTTTTTCAATTACTCTATTTAGAACTTCTGCCATTCTTGAGGGGTCTCTTACTTCTTCTTGATAACAAACCATGTCTTTAAAAAGATTCATTTGTTCTACTTCCTGAAAACCACCTTGACCCATAGTTTTATTTGCAGCTTGTGGTGTTACCAATAATAGAGGGGTATGATTCCAGTATGCAGTTTTAATGGGAGTTACTAGTCCTGTTATTCCTGGTCCATTTTGTGCAATGACCATAGACATTTTACCTGTAGCTCTTGTGTAACCATCAGCAATTAAACCACCATTTGTTTCATGGGCTACATCCCAAAAAGTAATTCCTGCATCAGGAAAAATATCTGATATTGGCATAAAAGCAGAACCAATAATTCCAAAAGCGTGCTCAATACCATGCATTTGTAAAACTTTTACAAAAGCTTCCTCTGTTGTCATTTTTGTCATAAGACTAGAACCTCTCTAAAGTATAATAATTAAGAATTTATAAAATTCGTTTGTCAATTTTTGCGATTAATATATAAGATTTTCTAAATTTCAAACAAACAATTCGACACAATATTATGGCTACAGATATCATTATACACGACGAAAAAGACAACGTAGGAGTAGTTGTTATTGAAAAAATCACTCCAAAACAGGACTGCTCTTGCTGGATCATGGAAAATGACAAGACAGTTAACATTAAATCTGAAGACGAAATCCCTCTAGGACATAAAATTGCAATGAGCGATTTAAATGAAGGTGACACTATTATTAAATATGGTCACGATATTGGTAAAGTAGTCAAATCAATTAAAAAAGGTGAACATGTTCACGTTCACAACGTTAAAACAAAGAAGTGGTAGTATTATGGAAATCCCAAAAAGTTTTTTAGGTTATAAAAGAGAAAATGGCAGAGCTGGAACAAGAAATCATGTAATTATTTTACCAGTAGATGATATTTCAAATGCTTGTGCAGAAGCAGTTGCAAACAACATTAAAGGTACTATTGCATTACCTCACTCATATGGAAGATTGCAGTTTGGTGCTGATTTAGAGTTACATTTTAGAACAATGATAGGTACAGCAAAAAACCCAAATGTTGCTGCTGCTATAATTATTGGTATCGAACCTAAATGGACAAAAAGAATTGTTGATGAAGTAGCAAAAACAGGAAAACCTGTAGAAGGTTTTAGTATTGAAGGTGCTGGTGATATTGAGACAATCATGAAGGCTTCAAAAAAAGCCCAAGAATTTTCAATGTGGGCATCAGAAAAACAAAGAGAAGAATGTCCAATAAGTGATCTTTGGATTTCTGTAAAATGTGGAGAGTCTGATACCACTTCTGGTCTTGCATCTAATCCAACAGTTGGAAATTTAATGGACAAACTTGAACCATTAGGAGTTCATTTATGTTTTGGTGAAACTTCAGAGCTTACAGGTGCTGAAACTGTTTGTGAAAAAAGAGGTAAAACTCCAGAAGCGCAAGAAAAATTTAAAAAAACTTGGAATGAATATAACGATTTCATTTTAAAGGAAGCGACAGATGATTTATCAGAAAGTCAACCTACCGCAGGTAATATAGCTGGAGGACTTACCACAATTGAAGAAAAAGCATTTGGTAATTTCCAAAAAATTGGATCAAGACAATTTGTAGATGTCTTGACACCTGCTGAAGAACCGCAAAAAGGTCCAGGATTATATTTCATGGATACATCATCAGCTGCTGCAGAATGTGTAACTTTACAAGCTGCTGGTGGTTTTAATATTCACTTGTTCCCAACAGGACAAGGAAATATTATTGGAAACCCAATTGAACCAGTTGTTAAATTAACAGCTAATCCATTAACAGCAGTCAGCATGAGAGAACATATCGACTGTGATGTATCTAAAATTCTTTCTAGAGAAATGAATTTGGATCAAGCTGGTGATGAACTAATTAAAGCAACTATTAGAACAGCTAATGGAAGGTTAACTTGTGCTGAAGCTTTAGGTCATAGAGAATTTGTAATGACTAAACTTTACAGAAGTGCTTAATTAAAAAACCCAAGTTTATGTTTAAAAATAGGTACCTGGTACTTTTACCTGGTATTATACTAGCGTTTGTACTTTACACACTATCGCAAGGATTTAATAATATTATAGGTATCGAGTTATTAGGATATGAAAAAAGTCCTATATCAACTGCAATGATAGCAATCCTTTTGGGAATGTTCTTTGGAAATATTTTTAAAATAAGAGAAAGTTTTTTAAGAGGTTTAGATTTTACCCAAAAAAATATTTTAAAACTTGGAATAATTTGCTTAGGTATTCAATTAAAACCTTTTGAGTTTCTTGAATTTGGAGCAATTGCTATTCCTTTAATAGTAATTTGTATAGTAAGTGTATTAATAGTCATTAAACTTTTAATCAATAAATTAAAAATTCCTAGAAATATGGCCTATCTAATTTCTATAGGAAGTACTGTATGTGGAACAACAGCCATCATGGCAACTGCTCCTGTTATTGGTGCCAAAAAAAATGAGATATCTTATGCAATTGCAAACATCACTTTATTTGGAATTCTTTCAATGTTGATTTATCCATATTTTGCAAATTTTTATTTTGATGGTGAGCCACTTTTAATTGGTTTGTTTTTGGGTACTTCTATCCATGAAACTGCTCAAGTAGCAGCTGCTGGATTAATCTACGATCAGCAATTCAACAGCCCAGAAACATTAAATATTGCAACAGTTACTAAACTAATAAGAAATACTTTTTTGATTATTATGATACCCTTGTTTGCGTATCTTTATAACAGAGGCCAATCTAAAGAAAAAAAATACTCAATTATTGATATTTTTCCCTATTTTGTACTAGGTTTTGTTGCAATGATTATTATTCGAAATGTTGGTGATCAACTGTTTATTTCAAACAATAGTGAACTTTGGCTTAGTACTGTTGACGGTATTAAATCTTTATCAAAAATATTTCTCACAATGGCAATGGCAGCAATTGGTATGTCTACAAATTTAAGAGATATAAAAAATATGGGATACAAACCTTTTGTGGTTGGATTTGTTGGAATGGCTACAGTTGGAATTGTTTGTTTAAGTACGATTGAATTATACCTTTACTTGTTTAATTAAGATTTCATTAACATTTGTTTTCTAAACTTTGAAATAAATCTTCTTATAAAAGCAGCAGCTACACCTAAAAATATTGCAAACATAATTGAAAATAAGCCGTAAAAGAATGGCATCTCATTTGAAAAATCTAAAATAAATTGTGAGAAGAAATTTAAATCAGGAATTGTTGAAGTGACTGTTCCATTTGTATTGTGATCTGCAAAAAATGAGTCATAAGCAATTGCAATCCCAACAGCTAAAATTAAAACAGCCATTAACGCTCTCAATCCAGAACTATCAATTTTTTCTCCTAATTTTTGTCCGATTTGTACTCCAATTATAGATCCAATAACAAGTAGAAACACTAAAAGTAAATCAATCGAACCATAATTAAATGAATGTAGAAAAGTAACAATTACACTCACAAAAATTGTAACAAATAATGATGTTCCTGGAACAAGTTTAGTTGGCATCTTAATTATATAAATCATTGCTGGTACTAATATAAATGCTCCTCCTATTCCCATTATTGCAGCAATGAAACCAACTACTAATCCAATAATTATTGGGGTAAAAATACTTTCATATAATTTTGATTTTGGAAATCTCATTCTTAAAGGAAGTCCATGGATCCAATAATGAACATGTAATTTTTTTTTATCCAAAACGTTTCTTTTTGCTTTATCTATTTCTCCAAGACTTTCGACTAACATTAAAGACCCAATAATAGCTAAAATATACATATAAGCTAAAGAGATTACCGTATCTATTTTTCCAATATCTTTAAAATAAGAAAAGGTAAAAATTCCCAATGAAGTACCTATGACACCTCCCACAACAATCATTAAACCCATTTTATAATCTAATGTGTTTTTCAAATAATGCGTTGTTGAACCAGAAACTGAAGTGGCCAAGATATTGTTTGCTTCATTTGCAACTGCGTAAGCAGGTGGAATTCCTAAAAAAATTAAAAAAGGTGTCATTAAAAAACCACCTCCTACTCCAAACAAACCAGAGAGGACGCCAACGATTGCACTTAATAGAAGAATTTCTATTGGATTAACAAAAACTTGAGCGATGGGTAAAAATACATCCATTTAAAAAAAATAAATTGTTTTAAAACAACTTAGTTAAAAGTAATAAAAGTTCCAACTATAATAACTCCCCAATAAGCAGCTAGACTTAAAAATAGACCTGTTTTCACAAAAGAAACTTTTAAGCTTATTAGTTTATTGAAAATTTTTACGTTAGAAATCTGCATTAAGTGCGTCATTACACCCAGAGATTTATTTGTCAAATAATATTTTATAATTAGATAAATTTTTTCTAATAGATCGTAGCACCAAAAACTTTAACCATTTCATCCTCAACACCTAAAACTAACCTCCCTAAAAATTCTCCTGGAATTTCTTTATTGGTTTGTTTTATGAGAACGGTTATATGTTCACCTCTTCTAAGACATCCAAACGGTTCAAAAGTTTCTTCAAGATTGGTAATTAGCTTGTTATTAGCCCACTGCTTACCAAGCTCCACCTCGTTAGCACCAAAAAGCATTTGAGTTGAGAAATCTCTTGTAAACCCACCATAATCTTTGAGATTAGATGATTTAACCAAATTATCCCAAATGGGTTTGGCTAATTCATATATTTCATCATCTGTTTTAGATAAAATATCCATGTGATTTAATTAAATTGTCTACTACGAAGCTTTTTTCTTCTCGTTCTCATCCACTATGTGGTAGACAGGAACTTTCTCCATACTAAATTTGCCAGTTTTTGGATCTCTTCTAGAAACTGTTAAGCAATGCCAATTATCATCATCAAGTTTCATGTGATCACCTCTGTAATAGTATCCTGGCCATCTAGTTTCTTCTCTAAACATTGTGTGCTCTGTTACACATTGAGAAGTTAGAGCTCTATGTTTAAGCTCCCACGCTCTCATAAGCTGGTGATAATCCTCAGCCCCAACATTTTCAAGATCTTCCTCAAGCCAAGCTAATAACTCTAATCCTCTTTTTAACATATTGGCATTAGTCATATAGTTTGTGGCTATTCCACCTACATATTCATCCATTATTCTTTGTAAACGCTGTAAGCCTTGAATAGGTGAAATATAGCTTGGAGACACAGTCCCTCCGGTAATCTCATTTTGTGCAACTGTGTAATTTTCTAAAGGTTTATAAACTTTAACTTTAAAATCTTCACATTGTTTGTCTGATACCTTTAAGCCCTCAGCCTTTTTGTCTTCAATGTATTTTACAGCTGCTTTTGCTGCTAATCTACCTTCGGTAAATGAGCCTGAAGAAAATTTGTGAGCGCTTCCACCTACAGTATCACCGGCTCCAAATAGTCCGTCAATTGTTAGCATTCTGTTATAACCCCAGAAGTACTCTGGTGGGGACAAGTCCTCTGGTCCACTTACCCAAGCTCCAGAACAAGTAGCATGAGAACCCATTACGTAAGGTTCTGAAGTTGTTAATTCAGGGTTTGTATATTTTGGATCAATATTTTGAGATGCCCAAACAACAGCTTGACCTACTGTCATTCCTAAAAAGTTTTCCCAACCAACAGTTTCTAAATGTGGATCTTGAAAAGCCTCAGTAGTAACCATATGGATTGGTCCGCCACCTGCCATTGTTTCTTGAATAAAAGCATGATTTCTCAAACAGGTTGGTGTTGGATGGTGATCTATATATTCTCCTACTAATTCTTTAGTCTGGTCATACCATTTCTTCTCGTAGTTTTCACCGTTTGCATTTTGTGTATATGTTTTTAAATGTAAGAAATAAGCTCCAACAGGTCCATATCCATCTTTAAATCTACATAATACAATTCTATTTTCCATTTGAGTCATTTTAGCACCAGCTGCAATTGGTAATGCGTATGCTGAACCATTACTCCAAGGAGCATACCAAGTTCTTCCCATACCTTCTCCAACAGCTCTAGGCTTAAATATATGTGAAGCTCCTCCTGCTGCAACTATTACAGCCTTTGCTCTAAATACATGGAAATCACCTGTTCTCATATTAAATCCAACAGCTCCACCCACTCTATTCTCTTGAGCCTCATCCATTAAAAGATGAGTAATCATTATTCTATTGTAAATTTTGTCTGCAGATTTTTTTGCTGCTTCTGCAACAATTGGCTTATAACTTTCACCGTGGATCATTATCTGCCACTTACCTTCTCTTAAATATCTTCCAGTCTCTTCATTTTTCATCATAGGAAGACCCCATTCATCAAACATATGAACAGTTGAGTCTACATGACGAGCCATGTCATATCCTAAATCTTCTCTAACCATTCCCATCAGATCATTTCGTGCATATCTGACATGATCTTCAGGTTGATTTTCGCCCCACTGCATACCCATATAACAGTTAATTGCGTAAAGACCTTGTGCTACTGCCCCACTTCTATCAATGTTTGCTTTTTCAACACAAACAATTTTCATATCTCTGCCCCAGTGCCTCGCTTCGAAAGTTGCACCAGTACCAGCCATACCTCCACCAACAACTAATACATCGCAGTCTTCGTAATGAGTTTTATGTTTAGCCATTAGTAATATACTCCTTTTTTAAAAGACTCTTTTGGAACTGCAGGAAGTTCACCATCGATATTTAGTCCCTCAGGTTCAGTGTATAATCTTTGTGAATTTAATTCTCCTTGTTTAATTTTTTCACCATCTGCAAGTTTAGGAATAAATTTTCCCCATGGTTTTGTTGTTATTGGTGAAACAAAGTCTTTTGTTGTTCCATTTCTAAATTTAATTTTCCAAGAAATAGTTCCTTTTTCTTCTTCACGTCTTACTCTAACGCTATGTCCCATTGGAGCAAAATCTGCATAACCTCTTACGTCAATTGCATGATTTGGGCATGCTTTTACACATGAATAACATTCCCAACAGAAATTTGGCTCTATATTTTTGGCACGTCTAATATTTTCATCAATGTGCATTATATCAGATGGACAAATATCTACGCAGTGACCACATCCATCACATCTAGTCATGTATACAAAAGTTGACATAATTTATTTTCTTTCCTTTTTTGTTATCATATTAATAATGTTTTGGCTCTTCTCTTTTTATTCCTAGGCCAAATTGCTCAGGAGCATCCGCAGGAGGTGGTAAATTATCTCTAGAACCGTCTGCTTCAGCCAAATTTTTCTGTATTGCTGCTCCAGGCTTATAGAACATGTGAGCAAATTTCGACCAATAAACTCCACCAAATAAAACTAAATTAGAAACTACAAACAATGCAAAAAATAAGAATGACAAACCTACTTGACCATTAAATTGAGTATAAGACCAGGCTAGTCCAAAAGTTGAACATGCTAATAATGCTAGAACAAACAAATCAGCTTTAATAATTCTATACCAAGGATGTGCTTCGGCAGAAACATCTACTCTTAAAAAAAACCAAAACCAAAATCCACCAATACATGTAAGTATTGCACCTACATGCCATAACATTGACCACAATGTAGAAGAAGTTTTATCTGCACCTGTATAACAGAACACTAACATTGCTGAAGCAATCCAAAAGATTATAGTTCCATACATACCAAGAACATGTGCTAACCTTCTTTTTCCAAAACCTAATTCTGAGGTTGTTCCAATGTCATAAACAGTAGTCTTGGCAATAATTTTTGCCTTCTCAGCAGCTCTAACTTCTCTTGTTGCTTGCAATTTTGCTTTTTTTGCATTGTTAAAGAAATAAGTTAAATTTTTGTGGTGTATCATCTGAATAATTGTTCCAAAAGCAATTAAAAGCACCATTGCAATTATAAAACCTTGCATGACAACGGTAGGAACTACTTCTGATAATAACGAAAATGGATTTGTTTCAAACATTTTACCCTTATGTATAATTTTTTAAATAATTTTAAAGTTTTCTAGTCTAGATAACTCATCATATCAACAAAAACTATTGATAAATTTGTCTTTAATAACAATTAAAAAATATTTACTTTCTTTTGTAATGTTGTTTTTTTGGTATCACAGATCTAACACCCCCTTGCGGATTCTCCACATCCCCTTCTCTTCTTGGGATTAAATGAATATGACAATGCATAATTGACTGGCCTGCAGATTTTCCTGCATTTGTGCCTATATTGAAACCTTTAACACTAGAATCTTGTTTTAAAATTTTTTTTTTAGTTTTTAAGATTAACTCGCTACATGCCTGAATCTCATCTTTAGTAAGCTCAAAATATGTCTCTACATGTCTTTTGGGAACGATAAGACTATGAAATTGTGAAACAGGGTAGCTATCTGTGGATGAGTAAGCTAATTGATTTTCAAACTGAAGCTCCTCTTTTCTAATTTTACAAAATATACAAGGGTTGTTTGGATCTTTCATATTTAAACAAGAGAGTTATATATTTTATTTAACTTAGTGTAGCAAACAGTCTTTCTTCTCTTCCATTTAAGATCGTTTATTTTAGATACTGATGTTACCCCTTTACCAGATCCGATTAAAATTATTTCTTCATAATCATTAATTGATTTTATTGAAATATCTTTAAAATAAATTTTAATTTTCTTGCTTATAAATTTAAGTGTGTTTCCAAAATAACAATTTTTTTTAGGTGAATAAATCTTTCCATTTTTCACAAAAACTAAATTTGAAGTACCTGTTTCTAAAATTTTATCCTCTGCTACTAAAGCAATATCAAATTTAGATGAGTCAACTTTGCTTAATTTTGCTAATATTTTTTTATAATAAAGATTTTTATAATTTGGCTCAATTCTTTTATATCTAAATAATAATAGATTAAAATTTTTTTTAAGTTTTGGTCTTTTTCTTATGGATATAGATATTAGTTTTTTATTTAGAGCAATTCGAAATAAATTATCAGGACCTTTGTATAAAGTATTTTTGTTAATTAAATATTTAATAATGTTTTTTAAATTGTTTTTTCTTATTCCATATTTTTTTGTAGATTTTATTAAGTTCTCTAAATGCGGTTTTAATAAAATTAACTTAGGAGGTTTTCCAATCATTCGCATTGTGGTGAATACACCTCTGGACCCCCAAAGATCTTTGAAATTAACTTCTTTAAGATTATTAAGCTGATAAGATTTTTTTAATAAGAGTGTTGCCATTTTCTGTTAAAAAAGATTCTGGGTGAAATTGAAAACCATATATTTTATTTTGGTTGTCCTCAAGGCCCATTGGTATTTTTGTTTTACTGCATCTCATAGTTATTTTAATTGAATTGGATTTAAATGGCTCCATTAATTTTAATGAGTGATATCTTCCTACTTTAAAATGTTGATTGTTTTTAAAGATTTTACTCTGATTATTTGTTTTTATTTTGGATTGAAAACCATGGTATATTTTTTTTTGTTGTATTATTTTGCCCCCTTCATTATGTAAAATCATTTGATAGCCAAGACAAATACCAATAATTTTTTTCCATCCTTTGTATTTTTTATAGATTTTTGAAGTGGTAGGATAATCCTTTGGTGATCCAGGTCCTGGAGATAAAACAATCACGTCACTTTTATCAAGTAATTTATTATTTACCTCGTAATAATTTGAACAAATAACTTTATCAAATTTTGCAAATTGATGAACAACATTCCAAGTGAAAGAGTCTTGGTGATCAATTATGTAAATCATTTAAATAACTCCAATAAAGATTTTGCTTTAATATAATTTTCATTAAATTCTTTTTTTGGGGAGCTGTCTAATACTACCCCAGATGCAGCTGAAATCTCTGATCGATTTTTATAATTTAATATAGATCTAATTATAATATTAAACTTCATATCTTGATTGAATTTAATAAAACCAAAGCTGCCTGTAAAAATATTTCTACTTTCTTTTTCTTGGTTATTTAAAAGTTCTAGGGTTCTAATTTTAGGGCAACCAATTACAGATCCTCCTGGCATCATTGCCTTAATGATATCAATCAATTTTGTATTTTTGTTTAATATTCCACCAATTGAAGTCACATAATGGAAAAGATGCTTGTATTCCTCGACATATTTCTTTTTGAGTATTTTGACACTTCCAGGTTTACAAATTTTGGATAAATCACTTCTTTCCATGTCAACTATCATGTTGTGTTCTTTGGTTTCTTTCTCGTTATTTTTAAAATATTTTAAAGCTATATTTTTATTGGATAATAATTTTTTCTTAAAAGTGCCTGCTATTGGTTTGGTAATTATTTTATTTTTTTTCTTATCTATTAATGTTTCTGGAGAACAGCTTACTATAGAGTAGTCCTTATCTTTTATCATAAATGACTCTGGGGAAGCATTAACACGCATTAATTTCCAAAAAAAGTTAACAGGATTAATTAACGATTTATTCTTATATTTTGTACAAATTTTAATTTGATAGGTCTCACCTTGTCTTATTTTTTTTGAAAATAATTCAAATATTTTTCTATATTTTGCATAAGAAATATTAATTTTAAAAGGACTTAGTATTTGAGTTTTATTGAATTGATAATTGAAGACATGTTTTTTGATATTAGATAAAACTTTAATATCTTTTCTAATTTTAATTATTGTCTCAGGTTTATAAAAAATTCCTTTATAAAAATTTATTCTTTTTTTATTTTTTAAATTAATACCAATTAAATTACATAAAATTTCATAACCAAAAAAACCAAGATATAAATCTGTTTCTTTTTTATATTTTTTTTTCTCTATTGATTTAAGAAATTTATGAATATTTTTTTTTGTTAAAATGATCTTTTTAGAAAAATCGGTATAAATATTGTATCCACCATCTACTTTATAAATTATTAAGGGCTTATCTGATTGATACAGATCCTCTAAATATAGGTTGAATTTAAGCTTATGCTGGCTGAGTTCTTTCAATTGCTTTCTCTACTATAGGTAAATGTATCAGACCTGCAAATAATGATAATGCGATAGATCCGTACCATGCATAGTCAAAATTTCCATTTAATTCATAAAATACACCGCCTAGATATGCTCCTAAGAAAGAACCAATTTGATGGCTTACAAAAACTATCCCATATAAAAGTCCAACGTATTTTGTGCCAAATATATGCGCAACAATTCCATTTGTTGGAGGAACTGTAGATAGCCATAAAAAACCAAAAGTAACTCCAAAAACAACAGAATTAAATATACTTGGCGGTAAGAAAATAAAATAGATAATCGAAACTC
This sequence comes from Pelagibacteraceae bacterium AG-390-A02, assembly GCA_003278165.1. Classification (GTDB taxonomy): domain Bacteria; phylum Pseudomonadota; class Alphaproteobacteria; order Pelagibacterales; family Pelagibacteraceae; genus Pelagibacter. Next base: position 12,372 of record QCGU01000009.1, on the reverse strand, counting down.
CTCTCAAAAGATAAATTGCACTTAATATTTTTTTCTTACTATATCTCGTTGCTAAATAACCACTTGTAATTGTACCTGCCATATTAAATACACCAATTAATGCTAAGACCATTGCAGGTGTCCAGTCAGGTAAACCTTTGTCTGCCATATAAGTAGGAATATGTGTTGCTACTAAAGCAATATGCCAACCACAAACAAAAAAGCCTAAAGTGAGATAAATAAAACTTTTGTTTGCAAATGCTTCTTTTAAAGCTTCACTTGCAGTTTGATTATTATCTTGATTAACTCCTACAGGTATTTTTGGAGTACTAACAAATAAAGATACTATCAATCCAACTCCTAAAAGAAGGCTAAAATACAAAAGAGTATTTTCCCAACCTGTTTCAACTAAAGAATATCTTACAAGTAAAGGTGAAACAAAATATCCAAAGGATCCTGCACAAGTAACTATACCTGTTGCAATAGTTCTATTAGAAGCTGGAAAATGTTTTGCTACAACTGATACTGGGATACCTATTGCTGTGGAGCCTAACCCAATTCCAATCATTACTCCGATAGTTAGTGTAAAATAACCTCCAGTATTGAAACCAGAATAAAAAAATAAAACCCCTACTAAATAAAAAACAAAGCCAATAAATATTGCAACTGCTCCTCCATACTTATCAGTAATAACACCAAATAATGGACTGAAGACGCCCCACAGTAATAACTGTAACCCCATAACAAATCCAAAATGAGAAATAGAAATATCTAAGTCAGTATTAAAATCAAAATAAAATAAACCAAAAGTCTGTCTTATACCTAAAGAAATAATTACTACTATAGATGCAGCTATTAAAGTAATTAATGCTTTTTTACTTATAATAAAACTTTCTGAACTCATTTAAGACCTTTAAGAGCTTGTTTTATATCGGCTATAAGATCTTTAGGATCTTCTAAACCAATATGTAATCTAACAATGTACTCATTTTTTGCTAATTTTAGATAATTTCTATTTCCTTGTTCTCTAACATTTTGATGTAACGCTAAACTCTCAAACCCTCCCCAACTATAACCATGTCCAAATAATTTTAAATTATTTACAAATTTAACAACTGCCTTTTCACTTCTAGCTTTAATTTTTAAACCCATTAAACCTGAAGCACCTGAGTAATATTTCTTCCACATTCTAAAATTGTAAGAATCTTTTTTATAAGGATATAATAATTTTATATTTTTAAATTTAGATAAAAACTCTGCTACTTTTTTTGCATTTTCTCTATGCCTATCCAATCTAACATCCAAAGTTCTTAATCCTCTAGTAATCAAATAAGCATCATCAGGTCCTAATCTTAACCCAGAAACCCTTTCTGCTGCTTTTACTTTTGGAAACACTTTTCTATTTACAGCTAAACTTCCACCCATTACATCAGAATGACCAGAATAATATTTTGTAGCTGAAACAATTGCCATATCAAAACCAAGTTTAATAGGTTTTAAAAAATATGGGGTTCCCCATGTGTTATCGATTGCCGTTAAAATTTTATGTTTTTTTGCTATGGAAACAATTTTACCTAAATCTTGAAAATCAAATGTGTTGCTTCCTGGATTTTCTACAAAAATTAATTTAGTTTTTTTTGTAATTGCTTTTTCTAAAGTTTTAAGATTGTGTGGATCATAAAAAGTTGTTTTGATATTAAATTCTTTTAAAAAATCCTCTGTTAGCAACCTAGTCGGACTGTAAACTGGATCAGCGGCTACAATTTCATCACCAGGTCTTGTCACACTAAAAATCGCAAGAAATACAGCTCCAAAACCAGTAGGTGTTAAAAAAGTAAAATAACTTTCCTCAAGTTTAGATAAAATTTGTTGCAGTATGTGAGTCGTTGAGGTTCCTTGTCTTCCATAATCAAAATGTCCACCAGTAGGGTTTTTTTTTGCCTTATCTTGAGTTTTTCTAATATCTTGCATCGATTTGAAAATAATCGTTGATGCACGCACAATAGGTGGGTTAACAGACTGATTATGAAAATCTTTAGCAGTATGTTTTAAAAATGTTTTAAAAGAATTGCTCATAATAAAATTTGATATGTTTAAAAGACAATGCTATATCCCGTAAAAAACGTCAATAAATTAATAAATAGGACTAAATGAGTTATCCGAAAAAACATAGGGGTCGAAGAAAACAAGGCTCCAAAAAGAGAAGAGCAAAGAGAAAAAATAAGAAGAAATAATTCCTTTATTCTTTAATCCAACCACCACCAAGAACTCTATGGCCATATTGGTCTTTGCTATAGAATACACAAGCTTGTCCTGGGGATATTCCATCCTCAGGATGTAATAAATTAACTTGTGCAGTATTGTTATCTTTTAAATCTACTTTTGCCTCAAGAAGACTGCCTGTTGATCTAACCTTTACAAATATATTTTGATCAAGATCTTTTTTATCAGTTAATAAATTTAAATCTTTTAAAGATATTTCTTTTTTTCCAAGGTTTTCTTTAGATCCAACAATGATTTCATTTTTATCTGAATTTATTTTCAAAACATACAAAGCTTCTTTATCTGAAACCTTAATTCCCTTTCTTTGTCCGATTGTGAAATTAATAATACCGTCATGAACACCAATTACTTTTCCATCTAAATTTTTAATATTACCTTTTTGAAAAGAGTCTGGTTTAAATTTTCTAATTACAGAGGCATAGTCTCCATTAGGTACAAAACAAATATCTTGACTATCCGGTTTATCAGCTACATTTAAATCTAACTCTTTGGCAATTTCTCTTGTTTTATCTTTTAGCATGCCACCTAATGGGAATCTTAAATAATCTAGTTGCTCTCTTGTGGTATTAAATAAAAAATAACTTTGATCTCTATTTTCATCAATTGCTCTGTACATGTTGTTAATGTTGTTTGAGGTAATATTTTTTACATAATGCCCAGTAACTAGTGCATCTGCTTTAAGATCTTTTGATACATCAAATAAATCTTTAAATTTTACAGTTTGATTACATTGGACGCATGGTATTGGTGTTTCACCTTTTAAATAACTGTCAACAAAGTTATCTATTACCCCTTGCTTAAATTTATCTTGATAATATAAAATTTTATGTTCAATACCTAATTTATGAGCAACACGTTTTGCATCCATAATGTCTTGTCCTGAACAACACTGTTTGGATTGAGCAACTTCTTTTCCATCGTCATAAAGTTTTAGAGTGATACCTATAACTTTATAACCCTCGTTTTTCATAATACCAGCCACAGTTGACGAGTCTACCCCACCTGACATTGCAACAACCACTGTTGTATCCTCAGGTTTCTTATTAATTCCAATAGAATTTAAATCTTTATTCATTAGGTGGTATTTATACTTATTTACAATATAAGTTAAATTAAATGATTTTAGATTATGAACCAGGTGACAAAGTCACTAATCCTGAAAATAAAGACTGGGGTATTGGACAAGTACAATCAATTATAAAAGATAAAGTTACTGTTAACTTTGAAAATGCAGGTAAAAAAGTGATAAATGCAAAAAATATAGAATTAAAAAAAATTGGCAAATAAACAATGGACTTACAAAAAATTATTGAAGATTTAGTTGATACCTTTTTGTTAGCAGGAGATTTATCACTTCAACTTAGAGAGAAAGGATTAAGTAAAGAAATTAAATCTGACAGTACACCAGTGAGTAATGGTGATATTGAAGTAAATAATTTCATTTCTTCTAAAATATCAAGTGTAACACCTAATATACCAATTATTTCAGAAGAAACTTCTGAAAATAAAGATAACTCTAAATTAAAGGATTTCTGGTTGGTGGATCCAATAGATGGAACATATGATTATATAAATAATTTAGAGGAATTTACTATTAATGCGGGTTTAATTATCAATAACAAACCTGTTGCAGGTTTAATAAATGCACCTGCTAAAAAAAAGAATGTTTTATTCTTATGGTAAAGGTAAATCTTTTGAATTTACTAATAACGAAACAATAAATCTTTCTGAGCTGCCCCCTAAAAGAACCGAACCACTAAATTTTATTTCTTACAGTAATAAAATTAAACCTGAGATTCAAAAAATTTATGATGAATTAGGTGTAAAGAAATATACTCGGATGAAAAGTTCTCTAAAATTTTGTGTTGTTGCTGCTGGTGAGTTTGATGGTTATGTTGCTGAGCCTAGAGCTTACGAGTGGGATATTGCAGCAGGACATGCAATATTAGAAAATACTGGAGGATCTGTTAAAGACTTTGATGGTAATGAAATATTATATGGCAAAAAAGATTTAAAAAACCCTAGTATTATTTTAAAAAGTAAAAATATAATTCAATGGACGAACAATTAAGAATTATTTTAATAATAATAGTGTCTGTCTCAATTTTTGGATTACTAGTTTTTGTTTTTGTAAAAAATTTTATTAGAAACAAAATAAATCATCTTGTTGACGAAGAGAAAAAAAGAAAGTTAAAGTAATTTAATTATCTTTTCATATTCATTTTTATCAATATCCATTACTTTTTTAGAAGTTTCAAAATCAAATCCATTCCTTGCAAGTAATGATATATCTTTTTTATAAAACAAAGTTCTATTATCTTCTGCTCTTGCTGGTCCTATTCTCTTTTTTTTACATAATTTTATAGCTGAAAAAAAATCCTGATCAGAATTATCTTCTTTTATTTTATCAACTGTATCTTTGATAAAACCATCATCAATACCTTTACCCATTAAATAATTTCTTATTTTATTTATAGAATTTCCTCTTTGAATCATGCTCTTTGCTTTACTTTCTGAGTAAAACTGGTCATTAATAAATTTATTTTTTTCTAGATCAGATAAAACAATATCAATCAATTTGTTTACATCTTTTTTTCTAGAATCTGTTGAAGAAAGTTTCATATATTTTTTTAATAAATATGTCTTAAGCTGTTGCTTTGAAGGCGCATATTTTTCAACATATGCAAACGCAAAATTCCTCATTTCATCAACAGTGACTTGAAGTGTTTTTCTTTTATTTCTTATAGGAATCATCGTTAGATTTTATATAATATAAATATGATCGAACAAATTTATAACTATTTCACAATTGATGTACTTTATATGTGGATCAATTTAGGTGTTATACCTTTTTGGTTCATCTTAATCGTATTTCCCCAATCTCACTTAAGTAGATATGTGATAACTACTATATTTCCTTTCCTATTATTAAGTGGTGTTTATATTTATATTTTATACAGATCCTTCACAGTGGGTTATGACTTCGATTCAAATTTTAGTTTGTACCTTGGTTTGGTTGAGTTATCTCGACTGTTTGAAGATAATTTATACTTAACTCTTTTCTGGACTCATTTTGTGGCCATTAATTTGTTTGTTGGAGGATGGATGGTAAAAGACTCTCAAAAATACTATGTAAATAAAGTATTAATGTCCGTTCCATTAATAATAACGTACTTAACTGGACCTATTGGATTATTTATTTATTGGATAATTAGAATTTTTTACGCCAAAAAACTAAATCTATATGAGTAATCATATAGATTTTTATTTTGATATTATTAGTCCTTACGCATACATCGCTTATAAAAAAATTTTAAAAATTAATAATGTTAATTTTAAACTAAAACCAATATTTTTAGGTGGACTTCACAACTTAGCGGGTATTACAGCACCTGCTTTCAATAAATTTAAAATGAAAAATATGCAAAATGATTGTGAGCTTGTTGCTAAAAAAAATAACATAAGTTTTAAATGGAACTCTAAATTTCCAATCAATTCTCTAAAAATAATGAGAGGTTATCTATGTGTTGAAAACAGTAAAAAAGAAGAATACTTAAATTCTTTTTTTGAGGCTTATTGGAAGGAGGATCAAGATTTGTCTGGTGAAGAAAGTATTAAATATTTATTAAAAAAATTAAAAATTGATGAAAATGATTTTTTTAATTTGATTAGTAATCAAGATACTAAAGATAAATTAAAACAATTAACACAAGAAGCTTTTGAAAAAGAAGTATTCGGTGCTCCAACTTTTATAGTGAATAATAAAATTTTCTGGGGACAAGACCGTCTGGAATATGCTCTAGATGAAATAAAATAAAATTAAACTATTTTAAAACTGCTATTACTGATAGATCCAAAACCACCTTCAATGTGGGAAATGTTTTTTAAACCTTTTGCAGTTAAAGACTTTACTGACATTTCAGACCTAACTCCTCCAGCACAAAACAAAACTACCTCTTTATCTTTATCAATTTGTCCGTTCTTAAAAACATTACTATTTGTATCAAGAAGAATATCTAAATTTCCCATAGGTATATGAATGGCTCCTTCAACTCTTCCAGTAAGCTCTAATTCATTTAATTCTCTGACGTCAATTAGATTACATTTGTTTTGTTGAACCATTTGATAAGCTTCATCAGCATTTATAGTTTTAATATCACTCATAGAGTTTTAATAATTTAGCTTTAAGTAAATTTTAATTTAATTATTATATTTTAAAATATCAAAAAAGGACTATATAGCTAGAATATTATGTTAAAAATAAATTCCAAAGCACCTAATTTTGTCATTCCATCAACTTCAAAAGATAAATATTCTTTAAAAGATTCAATTGGAAAATATGTAATTTTATATTTTTATCCAAAAGATGACACACCTGGATGTACAATTGAAACTAATGACTTTAATAAATTATTAGCCAAATTTAAAAAGTTAGACTGTGAAGTATATGGGATTTCAAAAGATAGTTTAAAAAGTCACGATAAATTCAGAGATAAATACAAAATTAAATTTGATTTACTTGCAGATGAGGAGATCAAAGTGTTAAAAAAATATAAAGTCTGGGGTAAGAAAAAATTTATGGGACGTGAATTTATGGGAATTAATAGAACAACTTTTTTAATTGATAAAAAAGGTAAAATTCTAAAAATCTGGGAAAACGTTAAAGTTAAAGACCACGCAAAAGAAGTTCTAGAAACATTAAAAAATATTTCAAAAAAATAAAAAAAAGGCTCCTTATTTTTAAGGAGCCTTTAATAGTTATATATAGAGAGATAGTTTAGTCTCTAATTGCATAGGCTTTAACACCAACTTCAGCAACATCAGTTCCAAGTTTTTCAGCTTGAGAACTAATTCTAAGACCAATTGTTTGTTTAAGAACTTTGAATGTGATGTACGAAAGTACGAAACTAAATACACATACTGCAATTACACCTGTCAACTGAGTTCCAAAATTTGTACCGGAGTTACTCAATGGAACAACTAAAGTTCCAAAGATACCAGCAAACATATGTACGGGAATAGCACCAACTACATCGTCAATTTTTTTACTTTCTAAAAACTTTGTACCAAAATACATAATTAGTGATCCAATAGCTCCAATTACAATAGCAAGTACTGGACTTGGTGTTAAAGGTTCTGCAGTAATTGCAACTAAACCTGCTAATGCTCCATTCAGCATCATTACAATGTCTGTTTTACCACCTAGTAATCTTGTGACTACTGCAGCAGCAACAGTACCGGCAGCTCCAGCTAAATGAGTGTTAACTGCAATTTTACTAATTGCATTTACATCATCAAATGTTCCCATAGCAAGCTGACTAAAACCATTAAATCCAAACCAACCAAACCATAATAAAAAAGTTCCTAATGTGACAAGAGGTATTGAAGATGCTGCAAAAGGTACCAAAGATTTTGTTTCACCTTTTTTATTAAATCTTCCTTCTCTTGCACCTAACACTATTACACCTGCTAAAGCAGCTGCTCCACCACAGGCATGAACTAAAGTTGAACCAGCAAAATCAGAGAAGCCTGAAGTTGCCAACCAACCTCCGCCCCACTGCCATCCCATTGAAATAGGATAAATGATACCAGCCATGATCGCTGCAAAAATAAAAAATGGCCAAATTTTAATTCTTTCTGCTACAGCACCCGATACAATCGATGCAGTTGCACATACAAACATTGTTTGGAAAAACCAATCTGAATAATCTGAGTAACCAGTTGAAAGTTCTGAAGCATCACTCCACATTGAAAATGAACCAATAAAACCACCTTCAGGAATTCCGTAGGCTAGATTATAACCACAGAAAAAAAATACTAATGAACAAATTGCAAACTTACCAATATTTTTTGCTGCAATTGTCGATACACTTTTAGTTGTCACCAATCCGCTCTCAAGCATACAAAAACCCGCTGCCATGAATGCAACTAAAACACCACCAAGATAAAAGCCTAGGGAATTGAAAATATATTGACCTTCAGTCGACATTGTTGTTTCTGCTGAAGCAAAATTAGTTAAGCTTAAAGTTATTAGTAAGCCAAATGATATTTTTTTTAAATGATTAGTCATTATCTCTCCTTTTTTTTTTTATCTGGTCGTTTTAATAAACATTTAAATTTTAAGTACTGCAGATAAGACAAAAGAGTTATGAGAAATAAGCATATGTGAAAAAAAAAGGCCCCATTTCTGGGGCCTTTGGTTATTAACTAACTAGAGAGAGAGATAAGTTAATTCTTTTTTTTTAGAGGCTCTTCAATGAGATAACGACATGGAGATCGAAGAGCCTCTATATTGCATGCAATTAGTCACGTATTGCGTATGCTATTACTCCTGTTTCTGTAACGTCAGTACCTTTGGTTTCAGCTTCTTTACTTAATCTAATTCCAAACGTAGCTTTCATTATTGACCAGATTATATAGGACACAGCAAACACAAAAATGTTAATTGAAAGTACACCTATTAATTGTGCACTAAACGATGCATCTGCGTTTGTTAGTGGCACTGCTAATGTTCCCCAAATACCAGCAAACATATGAGCTGGAATTGCACCAACAACATCGTCAAGTTTAAAACTAAATAATAATTTAGTTCCAAATACTACGATCAATCCACCTACAGCTCCTATGAATATAGCTGCTAAAGGTGATGGTGCTAATGGTTCAGCTGTGACAGCTACAAGACCACCGATTGCTCCGTTTAACATTTGAATTACATCTGTTTTACCAAACATTAATCTTGTAATTATTGCAGCAGCCATAACACCACCACAAGCAGCAAGATTAGTATTAATAAATATACTTGATACAGCGACTGCATCATCAAATGTTCCAATAGCTAGTTGAGATCCACCATTGAATCCAAACCAACCTAACCATAATATAAATACTCCAACAGTTACTAATGGAATTGAAGAAGCAGCAAAAGGTTTAATTGCTTTCGCCTCACCTTTACTATCAAATCTTCCATATCTAGCACCTAACAACATGATACCTGCTAAAGCAGCTGCACCACCTGTTGAGTGTACTAATGTAGAACCAGCAAAATCAGAGAAGCCTAATTCTGCTAACCAGCCTCCACCCCATTGCCAACCCATAACGATTGGATAAATTACTCCAGCTAAAATAGCTGCAAATAAGAAAAACGGCCATAGCTTAATTCTTTCAGCCATAGCACCTGAACAAATTGAAACTGTTGTTGCACAGAATACCATTTGGAAGAACCAGTCTGATCCATCAGCATAACCTGTATCAACTGCACTTGCATCTGACCAAGGTGTAAATGTTCCGATATATCCTCCTTCAGGAATTCCATAAGCTAAGTTATAACCAAAAAGCCAAAACATAATTCCGGCGATTGAATATAGACCTATATTTTTAGCACAAATTACTGATACACTTTTTGAAGTTACCATACCAGATTCTAGCATCGCAAAACCTGCTGCCATGAACATTACAAGGAAACCACAAATTAAAAATAGAAGCGAGTTAAATATCGCTTGAACTTCTCCAGAGACAGTTGTCTCTGCCATACCGGCACTACTCATATTTAATAAAAATATTAAACTTAGAAGCGGTGCTGATATTTTTTTTATTATTTTAGTCATTAGACCTCCACTTGTTTAAGTGGTGTCTTATAGTTTTATTAATTTTTAAAACTAACGCTGATTAGGAAAATTGGGTATGCAGTATTTGCATATAGTTACAGCCCTAAACGTGTTTTTTACAATCGTTTAGGGCTGTTAAAAGAAATTATCTATTGAATACTTCTTTTAAAGCTTTCGCTGGTAAGAATTTTACTTTTTGAGAAGCAGCAATTTGTATCTGCTCACCAGTTCTTGGGTTTCTTCCAACTCTAGCTTTTCGCTTAGCTACTTTGTACGTACCAAATCCAGCAATTTTTACTGAATCATCACCTTTTAGAGCATCTAAAATAGTGTTGGTAATTGTATCAAAAGTTCGCTCAGCATCTGCTTTGCTCAAGTTTAATGAGCCAGAAAGCTTAGCAATTAGTTGTTTTTTGTTCATTTTAGCTCCGGTTTTGTTGGTTAATATTTATACTTGTCATAAACGTTGATAAATCAAGCTTTTTTTTAGTGTCATTTTTTTAAAGACACACAATATCTTGTTTTAATTTAAATTAATGTTGATTTTACTTGTCTTTTTAACAAGTTAGAAAATTAAATTATCTAAATATACCAAGGTCTTTTAGATCATTAAATGTGGTGAAAAACATCAATGAAAGCAACAAAAACAAGCCGATTCGAAAAAAGCCTTCTTGTGTTTTTTGAGACAAAGGTCTTCCTAAAATTTTTTCAAATGCATAAAACATTAAGTGTCCACCATCTAACATTGGTATAGGAAACAAATTAATTAACCCTAAACTTATCGAAATATAAGCCATCATACTAATGAAAGCTAACACTCCAAAGGTTGCAACTTGCCCTGATATCTTTGCAATTCTAATTGGTCCACCAAGTTGGGAAGTATCTGCTTTTCCCATGATCATGCCACCGATGTATTTTAAAGATGAAACACTTACAAAATAAACTTCGTTTGCTGCATGGTACAATGCTTGTGCTGGTCCTAATTTAACATGATTAATTTTATCATTATAAGCACTTAATTTTATACCAACCATTCTTTTATTAATTTTATTTCCTAAACCATCCTCACCTTCAACAATCTTTGGTTTAACTTTTAAGATTAATTCTTCATATGAACGCTTAATTTTAAAATCTATAAAGTCTGATGTTGACATTGTAATATATTTTGAGACTTCCATGATGCTTTTAACTTCATTGCCATCAATTTCTAAAATAATATCCTGGTTCTTTAACCCTCCAACCATTGCAGGGCTATCTTTTTGAACTTCGCTAATTACAGCAGGTGTAAAATCCTTTCCAACAAAGGTATAAATGCAAAAGAAAATTACCAAAGCTAATAGAAAATTTGCTAAAGGACCACCAAATACAATTAACACTCTTTGATATAAAGGTTTTAAAATAAATAATTTATCTCGTTCCTCTTCATTGTATTTTTCTAAAATCTCTTCATGATCAGCTTGTGAATAAACATTACGATCTCCAAAAAATTTAACATATCCACCTAATGGAATTGCACACACTTTCCATCTAGTTCCATGTTTGTCATTCCAACCAAATAATTCTTTACCAAATCCAATAGAAAAATCAGTAACCCCAACTCCATATTTTCTAGCAAAATAATAGTGTCCATATTCGTGAATAAATACAACTACTAAAATCAGAATTAAAAAAGGTATTATATAACTAAGCATTAATTAATATTTTAAATGAATAATTGATCATTAACAACCTAACAATCATTAGTAATATTGACGCTTTTTGTCTTAAAAATTAAATATTTAATTTATCTTTAAATCTATAAAACCAGACTGCTAATTTAAAATAAAACACTCTTAATTGTGGAAAAATAATTTTCTTCGGTAATCCTTTATAAATTGTTGAAATATCTAAATCTTTACTATTCGATGAAAAAACCAACTTTGATAATTGTTTTCCAGTCCATGGTGCAGCACTAACTCCTACTCCACTATAACCAAATCCATAATAAATCTCTTCATTATCTATTTTACCAATTGAAGGAGTAAGCTTTTGAGATAAAGCGATTAAACCTCTCCAATTATAATCAATTGTTAAATTGTTCCATTTTGGAAAAATGTTTTTTAAAAATTTTTCCATATCATTCGCTCTTTTTTGATTTGATTGATCACTTCCTTCAAAATCCCCTCTAGTACCAAACAAAATTCGATTATCAGGTAACTTTCGATAATAATATAAAAGGTTTTTTGAATTAGCTATTGGAGCATAAGTATTAAAGTTATGTAAACTAAGCTCTTCATTTGTAAGTGGTCTTGTTACAATAATATTTGAAATAACAGGCAATACTCTTCCATCTATTTCAGGAACTAATCCTTCTTGATAAAATCCATTAGTTGCTACAACGATTTTTTTTGTCTTTATCGATCCTTCATTGGTTCCTAAAAGATAAGAACCATTTTCTTTATTAATTTTTTCAACTTTTGTATGTTCATATATTTTTAACTTTTTAGACAAAGCATATTTTGCAAGT
>QCGU01000008.1 GCA_003278165.1 Pelagibacteraceae bacterium AG-390-A02 | reverse complement strand
TTCTTTTTTTAAAACTAAATCATTGAAAGAATATCTAGATTTGGTTAATGCATCTTCCTTTATAGCATCCAAAATTTTATTTGCTTTAATTCCATTATAATTGATATTTTCGATGATGGGATTTTCAACAAGTTCTATATACAAGGTATTTTCTTCAAAATTAATTTTAATATTTTTAAAAAAATCTGTATCGTAAAGGTCTTTTAAAATTTGATTAAGTTTAATTTTGTTAATATTTTCATTAATTGTTACACCTGAGAACAGCTCTATAGTATCATTCGAAATTCTTTCATTACCTGTAATTTTAAATTTTTTTAATACTTCAGCATTTAACGGATTAATATTTATTAAATAAATTAAAAATATATTTACTATCAATTTAATCAAATTTTTTTTCATATTTAATTTAAATAATATGATTTTATTTTATTACGTACAAGGTTCCTTGTATCAATAACATCTGAAATCTTATTTGGTTGAATTTTTTTTAATTTATTAAATTCAATTCTATTGATCATTTTAATAGTTTCTTCAAAAATTTTACTAAATTTTATTTTTTTATTCAGAAAAAGTTTTACAAATTCGTCATTAGCAGTTATTAAAACTGTCTCGTATAATGAATTTTTAACAGGTAATTTTTTAATAATTTTTACAGATGGGAATTTTTTTATATCTACATTAGAAAAATTAATATTATTCAACTTTTTGAAATTAAATATATTTTTAGCTTTATAATTTTTGCAATCATAAATTGTGTTGTGTATTGGAATCTCCATAGTCGTTTCGTGTGCAATAATTTTTATCATTCCATCTGAAAATTTTACAATAGCATGAATAAATGATTGTGGATGTATAATTATTCCTATTTGCTTATATTCTAAATTAAATATTTTTTTGGCTTCAATTACCTCAAAGACCTTATTCATTAGAGTCGAAGAGTCGATAGTAATTTTCTTTCCCATATTCCAATTAGGGTGTTTCAAAATATCACTTATTTTTAATTTATCGAATTTATTTTTTTTTATATTCAGTAATGATCCACCTGATGCAGTTAAATAAATTTTACTAATATTTTTATTCTGATTATTTTTTAAAGCATACCATATAGAAAAATGTTCTGAGTCTACTGGGATGAATTGTGTTTTATGTTTATCTAGCGCATTATGAATTAAATTCCATGCACAAATAATCGATTCTTTGTTTGCTATCGCAATTTTTTTAGTATGCTTAATAATCTTTAATAAAGGACTTAATCCATCTAAACCTACTATAGCACACATAGCATAATCAATTTTCTTTGGAAAAATTTTAGATAATTTTTCAAAATTATTATAAATATTAATTGATTTTATCTTCTTGTTTTTTGCAATATGATAATACTTTTTATCGGTAATTATTATATTTTTGACATTAAATTTTTTAGCCTGACTTATTAAAAGTTTATAGTTTTTTTTTGCTGAAAGTAATTCAAGTTTAAAATTTTTTTTATCTCTTGCAATAATTTTTAAACAAGTTTTCCCAATTGATCCTGTAGATCCTAAAATTGCAATTTTTTTTTTCATTAACTTTCAACAAATAAATTAGTTAACATAATTAGATATGCAAATGGAAAAGCAAATATCATTCCATCAATCCTATCTAATAAACCACCATGTCCTGGTATTATTTTTCCAGTATCCTTTAAATTTGATTTTCTTTTAAAATACGACAGAATAATATCTCCTAACTGACTTGCAGTTGAAATTAAAATTACAAACATGATTTTCGATAAAAAAAAATTTTTTTCATAAAGATCAAAATAAAAAAAAAATGGTATTAATGATATGGATAACAAATAACTACCCACTAAACCTGAAATAGTTTTTTTTGGACTGTATGATGTTAATTTGGGACCTTTAAATGTTTTTCCAAAAACATATCCGCCTATGTCAGTAAAAATACATATAAATAAAATTATTATAAATTCTTCATAAGAGTTATTCTGACCAATTCTTATTTGGTATATAGAGCTAAATGAACAAATTAAAAAAATAAAACCTAAAATATAATAAGGTTTTTTTTTAGCTAACTTATGCCATTCATACGATGAAATTGCGAAGCTAATTATTAATAATAATAAAAAATAATATGAGCCTTTAATTACAAAAAAAAATATAATCGGAAATAATATAATCGAACTTAATATCCTTTTTTTAAGTTCATTTTCCATTAAACCTCCCCATAATTTCTTTTTATTTTTTTAAATTTATTAATCAATTTAATAAAATCTGCTTCGTTAAAATCTGGCCATAATTTTTTTGAAAAAAAAATCTCAGTGTATGAAATTTGCCAAAGTAAAAAGTTACTTAATCTTGTTGTGTTCCCTGTCCTAATTAACATATCTGGATCAGGAATATTTTTTGTATATAAATAGTTTGCAATACACTTTTCAGTTATTTTTAATTTTTTGTTTTTTATTTTACTAACAGCATTAACTATTTCTTTTTTTGAACCATAATTTAGAGCTAAGTTAATCTGTAATTTGTCATTATTTTTTGTTATTTTTTCACTTTTTATTAATAAATTATTTAATTTTTTTGAGAATTTTTTTTCTCCTAATATTTTCAGCTTTATATTGTTTTTCTGAAATTGTTTTGATTTAACTTTTAAAAAATTTTCTAATAAACTGAACAAATAATTAATCTCAGTCTTTGGTCTTCTCCAATTTTCTGTCGAAAAGGCATAAAGTGTTAAATATTTAATCTTGTGTTTAATGCTTATTCTAATTACTTTTTCAACAGTATCTAAACCAGCTCTATGACCTTTGTTTCTTGAATTGTATTTTTTTAACCCCCATCTACCATTGCCATCCATAATAATGGCTACATGATTCAAAGGATTCATATTGTCATTATTTCTTTTTCTTTTAAAGAAACTTTTTCATCAACAGATTTTATGTGATCATCAGTTATAGTTTGAATAATTTTTTCTTTTGACTTTTCATCATCTTCACCAATTTCTTTTGATTTTAATAATTTTTTAAGATCTTCATTGGCTTCTCTTCTAATGTTTCTAATTGATACTTTGCATTTTTCGCCTATTGACTTAATTAATTTTTTTAATTCAGATCTTCTTTCTTCGTTTAATTCTGGAATAGGAAGTCTTATTAATTGACCATCTATTTGTGGATTTAAACCTAGATCTGATTTTTTTATTGCAGCATCTAACAAAGGAACGTTATTTGTGTCCCACACTTGGATATTAATCATTCTAGGTTCTGGTGTGGTTATGCTACCTATTTGATTGATTGGCATCTGTTGTCCGTATACATCAACTTTTATAAGATCCAACATAGCGGCATTTGCTCTACCAGTTCTTAAAGAAGATAATTCTTTTAAAAATACATCTATGGCTTTATCCATTTTAACACCGTATGATTTTTCATCAAACATTTACTCTCCAATTTTTATTCTAAAGAATTCCTTTATTTTTAAATCAGCTACAGATAATTCCTTAACAATATCTTGTACTTTTTTTTTTGGTTCCATGACCCAAGCTTGAGTTAAAAGTGCATTTTCTTCTTTGAACTTGTTCATTTTTCCTAGACTTATTTTTTTAGCTATTTCCTCAGGTTTACCTGAATTCTTCAATTCCTCAGCAACAAGCTCTTGTTCTTTGTCAATAACCACTTGATCGATTAAATTTGATTCTAGCGCCAAAGGATTTGAAGCCGCAATATGCATAGATAGTTGTTTACTAAATGACTTAACTGTATCTGATTTATCACTTGTATCAAGTGCTACTAATACAGCTAATTTTGCTACATTATCTTTTACAACTGTATGTAAATAATGATTATTGATACCATTTGAGTTTTCAATAGTTTTTGATTTTCCAATTGTAATTTTTTCACCAATTTTTGCAATTAACGCTACTAAATTATCATCTACACTTTGCCCATTTTTCATCACAGCTTTTTTTAATTCATCTTGATTAGAACTGTGTTCGTTGTTTAATTCACTTAATTCTTTAACAAAGTTTATAAAATCATCATTTTTAGCAACAAAATCGGTTTCACAATTTACTTCAATTACAGAAGTTTTGTTATCATTGCCAGATACTACAACAACTCCCTCTTTAGCATCTCTAGACATTTTTTTTGAAGCTTTTGAAATTCCTTTAACTCTAAGAATTTCAATTGCTTTATCTAAATCACCGCCAGATTCTTTAATAGCTAAATTACAATCTTTAAATCCAGCACCTGTTGCTTCTCTTAATTTTTTTACTTTTTCTATATCACTCATTTTAATTTAACTTTCCTTTATCTTCGTTAGAGAATTTTTTTTCTAATTTTTCTCTATTAATTTCTTGAACAGTTTTGTTTTTATTATCATCATTGCTTACATTTACTGTTTCTTGCTTAAGATTAGATGATTGAATTGAATTTTTTGCATTATTGATCGTTTCTTTAATTAAGTTGCAATATAGATCTATCGCTCTTCTTGCATCATCATTTCCAGGTATAGGGTAATCAATATTATCTGGATTAGAATTACTATCTAGAATAGCAATTATAGGGATACCTAATTTTGAGGACTCGGCAATAGCTAATGCTTCGTAATTAGTATCAATTACAAAAACTAATTCTGGAACTTTTTTCATTTCAGCAATTCCGCCCAATGATCTTTGAAGTTTATCTTTTTTTACACTCATTTTAAGAAGTTCTTTTTTTGTAAAACCTCTATTTTCGGCAGCTAAATCAATTTCTAATTTTTTTAATTTTTTAATTGAATTAGATATTGTTCCCCAGTTAGTTAACATTCCACCTAACCATCTGTAGTTTACAAAATACTGATCCGTTTCCTTGGCAACTTCTGCAATTGCTTCTGATGCTTGTTTTTTAGTTGAAACAAATAAAATTTTTCCGTTATTTGCTATTGTATTATAGACTTTTTCCAAAGCTACTTTAGTTAACTCAAGTGTTTGGGTTAAATCTATTATGTGAATCGAGTCTCTCTTTCCAAAAATGTATTTTTTCATTTTTGGATTCCACCTCAAAGTTTTGTGTCCAAGATGAACACCTGCTTCTAATAATTGTTGAATTGTAACGTTAGGTATTTTCATATTTATTCCCGGTTATGCCACCACAGTAATTTCCAATTAAGGACCGGAGGTATAAAACCAACAACTGTGTGCGTATTAATTTAATTTAATGGTTATTTACAAATATTTGTTAAAATTGACAAGTTTTATTTAACTAATTTCTGCTTGAATTTGCTGTTTTCTTAAAAGATTTAAAGATTTTCTATCAAGATTCATTGGTTTTTTTAATTGAAAATTTAAAATTTGATCTTTTATTGAAATATTGAATTTTACTTTGGTTTTTCCGTCTTGATTTAAAAATTTTGATATCTTTTGAATTTGTTCCATTGTCTTAACATTAAATGATACTTCATTAATTGTACTATTAAATAAATCTTTTAAAGAAGCTATTTTTTGAACATTGATTCTTTTAAAACGGTTTTCATCGTTAGAAATATTCTTAACCAAGGTTAAAATTAACGAATTACCTTCTTTCAAAATTTCTCTATGTAATTCCAACAAGTCTGAAAAAATAAATATTTCAAATACACTATTTAAATCTGTTAACTTTAAAACAGCATACGCATTTCCTTTGGCAGTTTTTCTCTCTTGAACTTTAAGTAATGTTGCAGCTATATTAACATTTTCTGAATTATCATCTGATATGAATTTTGCATAATCATTAATTTTATAGTCTTCAAAAATTTCTGTAAATTGATTTAACGGGTGATCAGATATAAAAAATCCAACCGACTCAAATTCTTTTGATAATCTCTCTTCAAATTTCCAATCTTTTATTTTGCTTAAAATATCCTGCTCTACTTCATTATTTTCAGAAAATAAATCTATTTGATTGGCTAGCTTATTTTCAGAAATATTTTTATTTTTTAAAATTAAATTAGGTATTGAGTTAAAGATTGCTTGTCTATTTGAATTTAAATTATCAAATGCACCTGCTTTTACTAATCCTTCTAATTGTAATTTATTTATATCTTTAGGATTAACTCTATTTATAAAGTCATTAAAAGACTGAAATTTTCCATTTAAGTCTCTCTCTTTAACAATATTTGAAATTGCTTCATAACCTACAGCTTTAATTCCACCTAATGCATAATAAAATTTTCCATCAACAGTTCTAAAGTCTGCAAAACATTCATTTATGTCAGGTCTAATTGTTTCAACATTAAGTCTTTTTAATTCCTCATAAAATTCACTTAATTTATTTTGATTAGAAATATCCATCGTCATTGATGCGGCAATGAATTCTTTGGGATAATAAGTTTTTAAATATGCTGTCTGATAGGAAATTATTGCATAAGCGGCAGCGTGACTTTTGTTAAAACCATATTCTGCAAAAGGTTCAATTTTTAAAAAAATGCCAGCTGCAACATCTTTAGCTATTCCATTTTTAACTGCTCCAGCAATAAATCCTTGTTTTTGTTTCTCTAACTCTGCTCTCTTCTTTTTACCCATTGCTCTTCTTAAAAGATCAGCTTGTCCTGCAGTAAATCCAGATAATTTTTGAGCAATCTGCATTACTTGTTCTTGGTAAATAATTACTCCATAAGTAGGTTTTAAAATATCTTCCAATAATGGATGTAAATAATCTGGTTGTTGCTTTCCATGTTTACAGTCGTTGTAGGTTGATATGTTGCTCATGGGACCTGGTCTATATAATGCAACTAGTGCAATAATATCCTCAATATGATTTGGTTTCATATGAAGTAAAGCTTCTCTCATTCCGGTACTTTCAATCTGAAACAATCCTACGGTTTTACCAGATGATAAAAGATCAAAGACTTTTTGATCATCATAATTTATTTCTTCTATGTTAAATTTTTTATTTTTTTTTCTAACTAATTTTTGAGTGTTATTTATTACTGTTAGTGTCTTTAGCCCTAAAAAATCAAATTTAATTAAACCAGCATTTTCAGCAGAATACATATCAAATTGTGTTGAGGGTAAAAGTAAATCTGCAGAAGTATCTTTATATAAAGGCACTACTTCAGTTAATTTTTTATCAGCAATCACAACTCCTGCTGCATGAGTAGCAACATTTCTATTAAGACCTTCTAATTTCAATGATAACCCTATTAATTTTTTAACTCTCGGATCTTCCTTAATAAGATTTTGTAATCTTGGCTCTCCAGCTATACATTGGGTTAAATTTTGAGGTCTTGAAGGATCAAAAGGTATCATTTTTGATATACTGTCTATAAACCCATAAGGTAATCCCATAACTCTACCAACATCTCTGATCACCATTCTTGCTTTAAGTTTGCCAAAGGTAATTATATGAGCAACACTATCTTTATATTTTTTAGTTAAGTATTCAAAAACAAGGTCTCTCTTATCCTCACAAAAATCAATGTCAAAATCAGGCATCGAAATTCGATCTGGATTTAAAAATCTTTCAAATATTAAATTAAATTTAATCGGATCAACATCTGTAATTGAAAGACACCAAGCAACTAATGAACCAGCACCTGATCCTCTTCCTGGACCGACTGGTATGTCATTTTTTTTAGCCCATTTTATATAATCAGATACAATTAAAAAGTAACTCGAATATTTCATTTTAATAATAATTGAAAGCTCGTGATCTAATCTTTCTTTATAAAGAATAAAATTTTTATCATTATTAAGCTCACCATCTTTAAGATTAAAAACTTTTAAAAATTTATCTCTAAGTCCTTCTAAAGAATATTTGGTTAAAAGATCATCTGCATTACCATCTTTATCAGTACTAATGTTTGGCAATATAGGATTAGAGAATAGTGGTCTAAAATTACATCTTAAAGGAAAGTTGTAATTATTTTCTAAAGCTTCAGGAATATCAGCAAATAACTCAGTCATTTCTGAGTTAGTTTTTAAATAATGATGATCGCTTAATTTTAATCTATTTTTTTCGTTAATATATGTTTTATTACCAATACAAATCAAGGCATCATGCGCTTCATGCATATCTTTGGATAAATAAAAAACTTCATTAGTAGCAATTATTGGTATTTCTAGTTCTACAGATTGTTTTAGATTAAATTTTTCAAACCCATTTTCATTTTTGTCGTTGTGACGTTGAATTTCTAAATAAAACCTATTTCCAAAAACATCTTTAATTTTTGAGTAAATTTCATTTATTTCTGTAAATTTTCCTTTATCGAATAACTTTCCAAAAAAACCTAAAACAGTACCTGAAAAAACTGAAACACCATCAGAACTTTTTAATAATTCATCAAAATTTACATGTGGATCACTCAATTCATCGTTTTCTAAATATGAATTAGAAGATAATTTAATAATGTTTTTGTAACCTTCTTCATTTAAAGCAAATAAAGGTAACAAACCACTTGTATCATTTAGTTTAAAATTTATTTGAGTGCCTATAATTGGCTGTGTTCCAGATTTAGAAATTTTTTCTGCAAATTCTAAAGCCCCACATAAATTTGAAGTGTCACTTATTCCTAAAGATTTAATTTTATTTGATTTACAATATTCTTGTAAGTCATCAATCTTAGCAGCACCCTCGCATATAGAATATTGTGTATGGACTTTTAGATGATTAAAATTTTGATTTAATGACTCAGACATTAGATGATTTTATAATACCATCCCCCATCTCCAATAGGCAATCTGCCTTATTAGCAAAAAATCTATTGTGAGTTGCAAATATAATTAATCTATCTGATTTTTTTTGATTATATAAAAGTTTAAATACTCCTTTTGCTGTATTCATATCTAAACTACCTGTTGGTTCATCCGCTAAGATTATTTCAGGATCATTAACTATAGCTCTTGCTATAGCTACTCTTTGAGCCTCTCCTCCTGAAAGTTGAGAAGGAAAGTGATTTGATCTATTGGAAAGACCAATTTTTTTTAATAATTTTTTAGCCTTTGTATTTGCTAATTCTTTGTCATTATTGTTTGCAAGTGATGCTAAATAAATATTTTCCATGGCAGTAAAATCTGGAAGAAGGTTGTTTTGTTGATAAACAATACCAATTTTTTTTGATCTAAAAATATCATTTTCTTCTGTATCATTAAAATCAATTTGATTTTGATTAAACATAATTTGACCTGATGAAGGTCTGTCTATTAAAGAAATTAAATTTAACAAAGTTGATTTACCTGAGCCAGATGGGCCCATGAGTGAATAAATTTTACCTTTTTCAAAGTTTTGTGACAATCCTTTTAAAACTTTAATCTTTTTTTCAGTTTCAAAACTTTTAGATATATTTTTTAATTCTAAATACTTACTCATATTTTAACGATTTAATTGGATCTAACTTAGCTGCCTTAAATGCTGGAAAAATTGAAACTAAAATAGTTATAATTATAGAGCAAACTGAGACTAAAATTATTGATGTTGGATTAATTTCAGAAGGCATTTTGCTTAAAAAATATATTTCCTCTGGAAATAAACTTATATTGAAAATTGAGCTTAAAAATTCTCTAAAATTCTCAATATATATTGAGAAAGTTACACCTAAAAAAATACCAAAAATTGTTGCGGAAGTACCTATTATTACTCCAACTAAAAAAAATATTTTAATTATTGATTTATTTAATACTCCAATTGATTTTAAGATAGCAATATCCCTTGTTTTGTTTTTTACTAAAATAGTTAATCCAGAAATTATATTAAATGCAGCAACAATTATTATTAACGACAAAATTATAAACATTACATTCCGTTCAACTTTAAGAGCTGAAAATAATGAACTATTCATATCTGCCCAACTAAAAACAAACTCTTCATCAAAAACTTGTTTTACAATTAATTTTTGTGATTCAATATTGTTTGGGTTTTTTAGATATATCTCTAGATTTCTTTCTTCAGGGTTATATCCAAAAAACTCCTCTAATGTATTTAGTTCAATAAATGCAATATTGTTATCAAATTCTGCTAAACCACTATTAAAAATTGAATTTACTACAAAAGTTTTTTGTTTTGGCATACTGCCAATTATTGTTTGAACACCAGATGGTGACATTAAAGTCAATTCATCTCCTATTTCAAGATCTAGAGAAAAACTTATTTCACTTCCGATTGATATGGAACTTTTATCAAATTGATTTAATTCACCTTTAAATTTCTCATTTGTTAATACTTCTAAGTTTAAAAGATCATTACGTTTATAGCCACGTAACACTATTCCTTTAGTATTATTATTTTTAAGAATAATTGCCTCTCCCGAATTACTAAAAATAATATTCTTAGAAATTAAGTTTAGCTTATTATTTATTTTACCTTCGTCTATTGAACTTGAATAAGGTTTTACAGTTACGTGAGAATTAAATCCTACAATTTTATTGATTAACTCGGTTCTAAAACCGTTCATTACTGACATTACAACAATTAGAACAGCAACACCTAAACTTATACCAATGAAGGAAAATATTGAAATGACATTTAAAAAGCCATCTTTTTTTCTAGCTTTTAAAAATCTAAAAGTAATTTCTTTTTCTAAAGTAGAAATCAAATTGAATTTTTTTGTTTATTTATAATTTCTATAATTTTGTTTAAAGGCAAGTTTTGAGTTTCACCACCTGTTTCTTTAAACTCTAGTAAATCACCCTCACTCTTCTTACCAATGATAATTTGGTATGGAGCCCCAATCAAATTCATTTTTTTGATTTTCGATGAAAAATTTTCATCAGTATCATCAACAATAGCATCAATATTATTTTTTAATAATTCACTGTTAATACTATTGGCCTTATCTAGCGGTGAATTATCATTTTTATTAATCATCGGTATTAAAGCAATATCATATGGAGCAACAGACAATGGCCATTTCATGATTTCATTTTTTTCATCATATTTTGCTTCTATTATGGCTCCTACAAGCCTTGATACACCAATTCCATAAGAACCCATTTTGACAAAATCTTTTTTTCCACCAGGTAAATCTACTGATGCATTCATGGGTTTTGAATATTTATCTCCAAAATAAAATATATGACCTACCTCAATACCTTTTGTTATTAATTTATTTTCTTTAGAAACTATTTTTTCAAATTCATCTTTGTTAAACTTTTCATCAGTCACAGCATAAAATTGCTCATATTTTTTTCTCATTTCCTCTAAAGAGGATTTTTCTAATTGAGTATCATCACTGTTCAAGTCAAAAATTCTTTTGTCTGTAAAAATTTTACTTTCCCCTGTATCTGCTAGAATAATAAATTCATGAGATAAATTTCCTCCAATTGGACCTGTGTCAGCAGCCATCGGTATTGCAGTTAGATCTAATCTTTTAAAAGTTTTTAAATATGAAAGAAAAAATTTATTATAAGAAAAAAATGCTTCTTCATCTGATACATCAAATGAATAGGCATCTTTCATGTAAAACTCTCTTCCCCTCATTATTCCAAATCTAGGTCTTATTTCGTCTCTAAATTTCCATTGTATGTGATACAAAAGTTGAGGTAATGATTTATATGATTTAATTGAGGATCTAAAAATTTCTGTTACTTGCTCTTCATTAGTAGGTCCGTAAAGCATTTCTCTATTTTGACGATCAGTTATTCTGAGCATTTCTTCACCATAATCATCATATCGACCACTTTCTTTCCATATCTCACTGGATTGAATTGTTGGCATTAATATTTCTTGAGCTCCAATTTTATTTTGCTCTTCTCTAACAATTTGTTCTATTTTTTTCATTACCTTAAATCCTAAAGGTAACCATGAGTATATTCCTGCAGAGGCTTGCTTGATCATACCAACTCTCAACATTAATCGATGAGATTTAATTTTTGCCTCAGAAGGATTATTTTTTAATATTGGAATAAATGAATTTGATAAAAGCATCTTAACTAATCATATTTCTTAAATTTAAATATTCAAATTTTATTAGTAAATAAATAATGATAAAAATTATAGTAGTTATGCCAGTACAATATAAGAATTTTTTCAACATTTTTGGGTTTTCAGGTGATCCTGGATCTTCACCATCAATTTTTACAGTTTTTGCTCTATTTACGTCAATAGGAAGTATTGCAAAGAAAACTATCCACCATATAATTACATAGATAATTGCTAAACCAGTTAAACTCATTAAATTCTCACTAAATTTATATTAGTGAAAGGTTTTTTTCCCGTTCTTTCTTTGGAAAATTTTCTACAGGCAATTTTCAATGCGTCAATTAAATTATGTTCTTGTTGCTTACTTCCATTTTTAAAAGTTCTAGAAGTTTTTTCTATTTCTTCCTCTAGCCCATAAACAAAATCGTCTCTATCATCTACTGGTAAACCACGAAAAGAAAGCACAGGATTGTTATGAATATTCCCTTTAGGTGTTATCATTAAAGTTACTTCGAGATAACCATTTGCACTCAAATTTTTTCTATCTTTTATTGATTGTGAATCGGGATCAACGCTTACATTGCCATCTAAATACAATCTTCCACTTGGAGCTTTGTCGTAAACTTCAGGTTGATTACCAGGATATAACTTAACTATATCACCGTTTTCTACTTGTACAGGATATGGAACTTGCATTTCTTTTGCAAAATTTATGTGTTCTATCATGTGTCTATGTTCTCCATGTACAGGTATCACACATTTTGGTTTAACCCACTGGTACATTTCTTTTAAATCTTCTCTGTTAGGATGACCGGAAACATGAACGAATTCAGTTTCTTCAGATATCACTTCAATACCATCTTTAACGAGTTGGTTATGTAATTTGTAAAGTTTTTTTTCATTACCAGGTATAATTTTTGATGAAAATATCACTGCATCACCTTTTTCAATAAAAACATCTGGATGAACATAACTAGAAATTCTCATCATTGCACCCATTGGTTCGCCTTGACTTCCAGTACATAAATACACAATTTTTTCTCTTGAAAAATTTTTAGCTTCTCTTGGATCAATTGGCTCAATTGTATTTTTTAAATATCCACATTGACGTGCAGCTTTATAAATACGATGCATTGATCTACCAACTAAAGAGATTTGTCTTCCAGTTTGTTCCGCACAATAAAAAGCTGTCTCCATTCTAGCTACATTTGAGGCAAAAGACGTTATGATAATTCTTTTTTTTAATCGAGACATAAGGTTTAACATATTTTTTCTTACATCTAATTCTGAACCTGATCTACCAGCGCTAAAAACATTTGTTGAGTCACAAATCATTGCTAGCACACCTTCTTCACCAATTTCCTTTAATCTTTTTTCGTTTATATTGTCTCCAATCAAAGGATTTGGATCTACCTTCCAATCACCAGTATGCAAAATAACTCCTGCTGGAGTTTTTATTCTAAGTCCGTTTGGTTCTAATATGGAATGCGTTAAAGTAATATATTCTATTTCAAACGGATCCAAGTAAACCTTTCCATTTAACTCAACAATCTTTAAATCATTGGTTATATCGATTTGCTTTTCTCTAAATTTTTCTCTAATTAATACAGCTGTGAATGGTGTTGCAAAAATTTTACATTGTAATTTTGGCCATAAATGAGCAATTGCACCAATGTGATCCTCGTGAGCATGTGTTAAAACTATTCCTAGTAAATTATCTTTTCTTTCTACTATAAATCCAGGATCTGGATAAATTAAATCAACACCAGGAATAGTATCATCTGCAAATGTTACCCCTATGTCGACCATAATCCATTTATGATCACTAGGTTGTCCATAGCCGAACAAATTCATGTTCATTCCTATTTCACCTGATCCACCTAAGGGACAAAATAATAGTTCATCTTTCATATTATTGAATTAATTTTGAAATTTTTATTAAGCCTTTAATTGTAATATCTTGGTTGTGACTTGCTTTCGTTTTTATTGAGTTTTTAAATAAATCTGAAAATCCACCAGTAATAATTACTTTAAAAGATTTTCCAGTTTCCTTCTTAATTAAATTAATAATATTGTCAATTAAACCAGCGTAACCCCAAAAAAAGCCTGATCTAACAGCAGAGATTGTATTTTTGCCAATGACTTTATTAATCTTTTTTAAATCTATTTTTGGAATTAGAGTTGCTTTATCAGACAAGGTATTAAGAGATAATCTCACACCTGGGGCAATAATTCCTCCAAAATAAGTATTTCTAATTAGTACATCGAAAGTTGTTGCTGTACCAAAATCTAAAATTATAAAATTATTTTTATTGTTCATTAAACTTATAGCATTAGTAATTCTATCTGAGCCTACCTGTTTATAATCTACTTTGATTTTTATAAGAGATTTTAAGTTTAATTTTTTAACCTCATAGCATTTTAGTTTAATTTTATTCGATAAAAATTTATTAATTATAGAAAATGTTTTTGGAACAACACTACAAAATAATATTTTTTCAATTTTATTTAATTGAATTTTATTTTTTTTAAATAAAATATTAAGGTGCTTGTTGGTTATAGATTTTGATAAAAAAGTAATTTTTTTTAAAATTTTATTGCTTTTAGAAACAATGCATAATTTTGTTTCTGTATTACCAATATCGCCAAGAATATACATTATTTAATTTTATACAATTTAGATAAATTTTTTTCAAAAAGTTGTTTTAGTTTATTTTCTACAATTAATTTACTAATACTTTTTTTAGTTACATCTTGCAAGTTTGTGGCAGGATAATTCCTTATAATTGGATTTTTTTTAATATTTATGCCTATGCCAGTAATTAAAAATTTTTTATCTCTTACAAATATGACTTCTTGTAAAATGCCACTAATTTTTTTTTTATCAATTAATAAGTCGTTTGGTTTTTTAAATAAAATTTTTTTACTTGTAAATGACGAGAGTAATTTTTTGACTAAAAGACAATTGATTTTTGTTATAGTGTTTATCGATAGTTTTGTTTTATTTAGTTCATTGAAAAAAGAGATAAATAAATTTCCTTTTGATGATATCCATTTTCTTCCATACTGACCTCTACCATTTACTTGTGTTTCAGCAACAACCATACCTAAGTTGTATTTAGTTTCTTTGATAATTCTTATTGCAGTATTATTTGTGCTTTTAACTTTTTTATATTTAAATTTTTTCAATTTCATTAAATAATATTAATTCTTGAAACGACTTCTATTAACTGACTTGGGAATATGAAGTATAAAAGAATTAATATCGTTGAAACTGTAAGTGAAAATTTTAACCATAAGCTATGGTCTGTATCGTATTTATCTTTTTCTTTATCAAAGTAAATTATTTTTATAATTCTTAAATAATAAAAAGCTGCAACCACGGTAGATAACAAGCCAACTATAGCTAAGAAAAACATTGATTGTTCTAATACAGCTTTAAAAACATAAAACTTAGCAAAGAAACCTGCTAGAGGTGGAATACCTGCTAAAGAAAACAGTATTAAAAGCAAGCATAGAGATAAAAGTGGATGGTTTTTTGATAATCCTGAGAGATCCTCAATATCCTCATAATATTGATCCTTTCTTCTTAACATCAATAGACAAGAGAAAAGCGCTAAATTCATAACTACATATATTGAAATATAAATTATTGAACTTTGAATTCCTTCGTTTGAAGCTGTGGCTAGTCCTGCCAATGTGTAACCAATATGTCCAATAGAACTATAAGCAATTAGTCTTTTGATATTGGTTTGACCTATTGCAGCAACGGCTCCAAAGACCATGGAAGCTATTGATAAGAAAATTATTATCATTTGCCATTGATCAATTAAATTTAAGAAAGGAACATATAAAAATCTTATAAATACAGTTAAAGCAGCGATCTTTGGCACCATTGTAAAAAATAAAGTCACAGTTGTTGGTGAACCTTCGTAAACATCAGGTGCCCACATATGAAATGGAACTGCAGAAATTTTAAATGCTAAACCAACTAAGATAAATACAATACCAAATGTTAAAACATATTCATTAGAATTTAATTGATTTGATATTATATCAAAATTAGTTGAACCAGAAAAACCGTACACTAATGAGCATCCGTATAACAATAATCCTGAAGATAGTGCACTTAAAACAAAATATTTTAAACCAGCTTCGGATGATTTTAGTTGATCTCTATTATATGTTGCTAATACGTAAAGAGCTAATGATTGTAATTCTAAGCCCATATAAAAAACAATTAAATCATTTGAGCTAATCATCACCATCATACCAAGAATAGAGCTCAAAATAAGAACTGGGTATTCGATATTGTATATTTTAAATATTTTTAAATAGCTTGATGAAATAACTAAAACTAAAAAACCTCCAATTAAAGTTATAATTTTCATTAGTGAAGACATAGTGTCAATTACAACACTTTCGTTAAACAAAGTTTCTCTACTAACAGAGAAGGTTTCATTAATTGTTATTATTCCTGTAATTAAAATTGCAAATAAAGATAAATTGAAAGTGATTTTTGAACTATTTTTTTTAAATACACCCAAAACAAGTAAAAACATTATTGAAAGTGAAATAAATATTTCAGGTAATACTAAATTTAAATTTTCCATATTATTTGCTAGCTATATTTATGTTATGCATATTAATCAAATCGGTCACAGAAACTTCTATAGTATTTATCAACGGATCTGGATAAAATCCGAAGAATAAAGTTGGAACTGCTAGACAAGATAAAATTAGATATTCCGATCTATTTAAATCAAACATTTTCTTAAGGTCTTCGTTAACTAGCTTTCCAAAAACAACTCTTTTGTACAACCAAAGCATATATGCAGCTCCAAGTATCACTCCTAAACTGGCAATTACAGCTACTAGAAAATTATCCTTAAAAGCACCCATTAATATTAAAAATTCTCCAATAAAACCACTAGTCCCCGGTAATCCCAATGCTGCTAATGTAAACAACATAAATAAAATTGAATATTTAGGTATTATTGAAACTATTCCTCCATACGAATGAATCATTCTTGAGTGCATCCGATCGTAGACAACACCAACACATAAGAAAAGTGCTGCCGAAACTAGACCGTGACTGATCATTTGAATAATGCTTCCTTCAATTCCTTGTTGTTGGAGAGTAAATATTCCTAATGTCACAAATCCCATGTGAGCAACAGATGAATAAGCTATTAACTTTTTCATATCCTCCTGCATTAGTGCAATAAATGAAGTGAATATAATTGCTATAACACTTAAAGTATAAATTAAGGGTGTAAAAACTTCTGAAGCAACAGGAAATAAACCTAGAGAAAATCTAATAAAACCATAACCCGCCATCTTTAATAAGATCGCTGCTAATAATACAGATCCTGCAGTTGGAGCTTCAACGTGAGCGTCTGGCAACCAAGTGTGTACTGGCCACATAGGGGTTTTTACAGCAAAAGAGCTGAAGAATGCTAACCATAAAAGATTTTGATACTTAGAATCTATACCAAGTTCATAAAGCTGAATAACATCTGTCGTACCTGCAATCCAATAAATAGAAATTATTGCAACTAACATTAAAACGGAGCCTAGCAATGTATATAAAAAGAATTTAAATGCAGAATAAACTCTTTTTGGTCCACCCCAAATTCCAATAATTAAAAACATTGGAATTAATCCTGCTTCAAAGAATAAATAGAATACAACTAAATCAAGTGCACAAAAAACACCAATCATGAAGCTCTCCATGATTAGAATTGCAATTAAAAAATCTCTTAATCTATTTTTGACTGAATTGTTTACAGAAATAATGCATAACGGAGTTATGAATGTAGTTAAAATAATGAATAAAATTGAAATACCATCTACACCAACTTTATAATTAATAAACCCTTCAATCCATGTTCTATCTTCTACAAATTGAAAATTGGAAGTTGATTGGTCAAAAGAAATCCACAGATAAATTGAAATTAAAAAATTTACTATGGTTGTAAATAAAGCAACATATTTAGCAGTTGAATTGTTTCCCTCTTTATCTTTAGTAAAAAATAAAAATAAAGCGCCAACTGTTGGCAATAATATTAAAGATGAAAGAATGGGAAAATTCATTATTTAACTATTAAAAAAGTTAGTAAAGCAGAGAAACCTAATAACATTACAAATGCATATTGATAGATAAATCCACTTTGAAATTTAGTTGCTTTAATTGAACATTTTTTTATGAAAGAGGAAATTCCATCAGGACCGAAACCATCAATTATGGTTCCATCACAAAATTTCCATAAAAATAAGCCTAGTTTTTTTGAAGATTTAATAAACAACACATTATATAACTCATCAAAGTACCATTTATTAACTAAAAAATTATACAAAGGTTTATTCATTGAAGCTATTGAATTAGGTAATTCTTTGTTCTTAACAAATAAGTAATAAGCAATTGGAATAGATAATAAAACCAAACACGGTGTTAAAAGTAAAAACCATAAAGGTGGGTGCTCAGTACTCAAAGGCTCTAAGAACTTAATAGACTCAGCCCAGAATAAATTCTCACCATGACCAATAAATAGTCCTTTAAATAAAAAACCAGCAAACACAGCTCCTATTGAAAGAATAAATAATGGAACAAGCATAACTAATGGAGACTCGTGAGTTTCCTCTATTTTGATCTCTTTATTGTTGTACTCACCGTGGAAAGTTTTAAATATCAATCTCCATGAATAAATAGATGTTAAAAATGCTGTAATTATTCCAATCCCAGCTGCATAATAACCAGTAGTATTACCTTTTAAATAAGCAAATTCTATAATTGCGTCCTTTGAATAAAAACCTGATAAGAAAGGAAAACCTGTTAAAGCAAGAGTTCCTATAATCATTAAAGCATAAGTGTAAGGTAATTTTTTCCATACACCACCCATGTTATTTATATTTTGCTCATCTTTAAATGCGTGAATTACTGAACCAGATCCTAAAAATAATAAAGCTTTAAAAAATGCGTGAGTAAATAAGTGAAACATAGCAACATTGTATGCACCTACTCCAGCTGCAAAAAACATATAACCAAGTTGGCTACATGTAGAGTAAGCAATTATTTTTTTAATATCTGTTTGAACTAGAGCAACAGTTGCTGCAAAGAATGCTGTGGTCATTCCAACTATAGTTATAAAATTTAGTATTAATGGCGAATATTCATAAATTGGAGAACATCTTACAACTAAGAAAACTCCAGCTGTTACCATTGTTGCTGCATGAATTAATGCAGAAACTGGTGTTGGACCTTCCATAGCATCAGGTAACCAAGTATGAAGTAATATTTGTGCAGATTTACCCATTGCTCCAATAAATAAAAGTAAACAAACTAAGTCTATTGCTTTAACTTCAAAACCTAAAAACGATAAATTTTTATCTACAACAGTTGGAATTTGTTGAAATACTTCCGAGTAATTAACAGTTCCAAATAAATAAAATATTAGAAAAATTCCTAAAGCAAAACCAAAATCACCTACTCTATTTACAACAAATGCTTTAATAGCTGCTGCATTTGCACTTTCTTTTTTAAACCAAAAGCCAATTAGGAAGTAAGAACAAAGACCGACACCTTCCCAACCAAAAAATAATTGAACAAAATTATCCGATGTTACAAGCATTAACATTGCAAAGGTAAATAATGATAAGTAAGCCATAAATCTTGGTTTGTGAGGATCGTGAGACATATAACCAATTGAATAAATATGCACTAAAGCAGATACAGAAGTTACAACCACTAACATCACTGCTGATAAAGGATCTATTAACATTGACCAATTTACATCAAGTGACCCTGAGCTTATCCAAGTAGCTATAACAATGTTTTCTTGGTATTGGTTTGCAATTACTTGATAAAGAACATAAATTGATAAGATTGCAGAAATTGAAACTAGAGCACTTGTTACTATTTCAGAGTTTCTGTCACCGATATATCTACCAAAAAAACCTGATATAATTGAAGCAATAAGTGGAAGAAATATAATCGATAGTTCCATGATTATCCTTTTAATTTATCTATTTCTTCAACTCGTATTGTTCCAGAGTTTCTGAAATAAACTACAATGATTGCCAATCCTATGGCTGCTTCTGCAGCCGCAACAGTGAGAATAAATAAAGTAAAGACTTGTCCTGCCAAATCTCCCAAATAAATGGAAAATGCAACTAAATTGATATTTACAGCAAGCAATATCAATTCAATACTCATCAATATGACGATGATGTTCTTTCTATTAAGAAAAATACCAATTACTCCAATTGAGAAAATTACAGCACCTAAAGTCAAATAGTGTCCTAAACCTATATCAATCATCTATTTTAACCCCCTTATTGCTCTGAACTTCTAGCACTTCAACACCTTCTGCTCTTTCTCTAGATATTTGTTTGATATAACTTTGCCTTTTAACTCCAGATCTTTGTCTAAAAGTTAATACTATGGCTCCAACCATAGCTACTAATAGTATCATACCACTTATTTGAAACACATGAATATAATCAGTATATAAAATCTGACCTAGTGAGTGAGTATTGCTTATACTGGTTTGAACAATTGAATTATTAATATCAAAAATTTCAGGTTTATATTTCCAGCCGCCAATTACAATTATAATTTCAAAAAATATAAGTGTGCTAATTATTAATCCTACTGGAATATGTTTTGAACTATCTTTAGATGCAAACCATTGGTTTTTTTGTTGAGCTACGTTTAACATCATAACAACAAACAAAAATAAAACTGCTACAGCCCCAACATAAACAATTAACATTATCATTCCCAAAAATTCAGCACCAATCATTATAAAAAGACAAGAAATGCTTATGAAATCAAGAATTAAAAAGAATACTGAATGAACAGTATTTTTAGAGGCAGTAACCATTATAGCCGAAACAACAGCAATTATAGAAAATGTGTAAAAGAAAATAGCGTGTGCAATCATTTTTATCTATGGATATTATCGGCCTTAATATTAGCCTCTAAAACATTCTCCCATCTATCACCATTATCTAATAATTTTTCTTTCGTATAATAAAGTTCTTCTCTTGTTTCTGTTGAAAATTCAAAATTTGGTCCTTGAACTATAGCGTCAACTGGACAAGCTTCTTCACATAAACCACAGTAAATACATTTCATCATATCAATATCATACCGGGTAGTTTTTCTGCTTCCATCTTCTCTTTGAGTGGACTCAATTGTGATTGCTTGAGCAGGACATACAGCTTCACAAAGTTTGCATGCAATACATCTTTCTTCTCCATTTGGATATCTTCTTAAAGCGTGCTCTCCTCTAAATCTTGGACTAATTTTTCCTTTTTCAAAAGGATAATTAATAGTTTTTTTTGGTTTAAAAAATTCTTTTATTGCAATGAATAAACCTCCTACGAAATCAACCATAAAAATAGTTTTAAAAAATCGAGATAAATTCATAATTAATTTGTTGGTAAAAGATTAAAATAAAATAAATAACTTGCAGTTAAAACAACCCAAATTAAGGATAAAGGAAGAAATACTTTCCAACCTAATCTCATCAATTGGTCATATCTGTATCGAGGTACAATTGCCTTTACTAGGGCAAATAAGAAAAATAAAAGTAAAATTTTTAAAATTAACCATATTGCACCTGGAACTAAAGTAAATGGATAGATTTCTATTGGTGACAACCATCCACCTAAAAATAATATAGCGCCCATTGCACACATCAATAAGATGTTTGCATACTCACCTAACCAAAACATTGCATACATCATTCCTGAATATTCTGTCTGGTATCCAGCTACTAATTCTGCTTCAGCTTCAGGTAAATCAAAAGGTGGTCTATTAGTTTCAGCTAAAGCAGAGATAAAAAATATTACAAACATTGGAAATAACGGAATTACAAACCACAGATTTTGTTGAGCAATTACGATGTCATTCAAATTTAATGAGCCTACGCACAATAATACATTAATAATAATAACCCCAATAGAAACTTCATATGATACCATTTGAGCAGCAGATCTAATTGCACCTAAGAAAGGATATTTGGAATTTGAAGCCCATCCTCCCATAATGATTCCATAAACACCCAGCGATGAAACAGCAAATAGATAAAGTATACCAACATTAATATCAGCTAAAACTTGAGTTGCACTAAATGGTATTACAGCCCAAGCTATCAAAGCTAATGTCATAGTAACGATAGGTGCTAAAATGAAGATTACTTTGTTTGAGCTTGATGGAATGATTATCTCCTTAAAAATATATTTCAATGCATCAGCTAATGATTGAAGTAATCCAAATGGTCCCACCACATTTGGTCCTTGTCTTTTTTGAACAAAAGCCCAAACTCTTCTATCAAGCCAAACAATCATCGCTACAGAAACCAAAACTGGAACTAACAAGAATAAAATTTTATAAACTTCTTGAAAGACTATATTCAAATATTCCATCTTAACCTTCCGTGCCTGTTGATTTTAAATTCATTTTTGCATTATTACACTTAATCATTGTTTTTGATGATTTAGCAACAACATTGGAAAAATAATAATCTTTGATTTCAATTTTTAAATTTTCATTATTAAAATCAGAATTCCAGTTGTTATTATTATGTTCAGTTTGTTTTTCACTTTGCAATTTTAAATAATTTAACATGCTGCTATATAACTCTTCTTTATCGTTAAACAATTTTCTATTATTCATGAATTCAGCTAGTTCATTTATTATCTGCCAATCTTCTTTTGCGTCTCCAGGAGGATAGGAAGCCTTAAATGCTTTTTGAATTTTTCCCTCTAAATTTGTATAATAGCCATCTTGCTCTGTATAAGCTGAACCAGGTAAAATTATATCTGCGCATTCCGCGCCTTTATCACCATGGCTTCCTTGGTAAATAACAAATTCGTTTTTTTTAACAAAATTTAAATTATCCTGACCTATTAAAAACACTATTTCAAATTTATTTGATTTTAAATCTTCTATTAAGTTTATTTTATTATTTAAAACTCCTAGATCAAAATTTCCTACAGTTGCCGCATCGCATGATAAAATATTTAAAGGATTCCAATCATCTGAGAATTTATTTTTTTTATTCAAAAAATCTTTTAAATTATCAAACAAATATTTTGAATTTTCTAATCTTAATAAAGACTCACCAATTATTATCATTGGTTTTTTTGCACTTTCTATTTCCTTTGAAAGTATATGTGCATCTTCTATAATTTCTTTTATTGTTTTAGTTTGTCCATCTAAACTTTCATAAGGATAAGTTAGATCCCCACAATCGTTTAATGATACAATTTTTGTATTATTGTTAAGATAAGATTTTCTAATTCTTGCATTTAAAATTGTGGCCTCGTATCTAGGATTGGTGCCCAATAATAAAATTAAATCTGCTTCTTCAATTCCATTAATTGTAGAATTAAACAAATAATTTTCTCTTTTTGAAGTATTGATATACCTATTATCTGATCTTGATTCATAATTATCAGTTTCAACAGTTCGGTCAAAAAACTCTTTAAAAATGTATGCAGTTTCCATGTTTGTTAAATCTCCAACAAAACCAGAAACTTTTTCTTTCGATGTATTTTCTAATTTAGATTTTATTATTTTATAAACTTCTAACCACGAAGCTTTCTCAAATTTACCGTTATACTTAATATATGGAGTATCTAGCCTTTGATGAAGTAAGCCATCACACGCATATCTAGTTTTATCTGAAATCCATTCTTCATTAATATCCTCATTAATTATTGGAAGAACCCTTTTTACTTCCCAATCGTATGTATCGACTCTAATGTTTGAGCCTATAGCATCCATAACATCAATTGTTTCAGTCTTTTTTAATTCCCATGGTCTTGCTTCAAAAACATAGGGTTTGGATGTCAAAGCTCCAACAGGACATAAATCAACTACATTAGCAGATAATTCTGATTGCATTGATTGCTCAAGATATGTTGTAATTTGCATATCCTCACCTCTACCTATGGCACCAAGTTCCGGAACACCTGCAACTTCAGTAGCAAATCGCACACATCGTGTACAATGTATACATCTTGTCATTTGAGTTTTGATTAATGGTCCCATATTTTTTTCGGGAACTGCTCTTTTATTTTCTTTAAATCTTGATTTGTCTACACCATAAAACATTGATTGATCTTGAAGATCACACTCACCACCTTGGTCACATACAGGGCAATCTAAAGGGTGATTTGCTAGTAAAAATTCCATTACACCTTTTCTTGCCTTTTCAACTAAACTTGTATTTGTTTTAATGTTCATTCCCTCAGCAGCAGGCATCGCGCATGATGCGATGGGTTTCGGTGATTTCTCCATTTCCACCAAACACATTCTACAATTTCCAGCTATAGACAATTTCTCATGATAACAAAATCTAGGTATCTCAACTCCTGCTTTTTCACAAGCTTGAAGAACTGTCAGTCCTTCTTCAACTTCTACATCAATGTCATTTACTTTTAATTTAAGCATTTTTTTTATCTAATAAATGTTGATCGACCAAATATGGTATATTGTTTTTTTTCTGAACAATTGGGTCCAAATTGTTTCTGTCTTGAATTTCTTTTTTAAAATGTCTTAACAAACCTTGAACTGGCCATGAAGAACCTTCTCCAAATGCACAAATTGTATGACCAGCGATTTGGGTTGTTACATCACCTAGCATGTCTACTTCATCTTTAGTTGCATCGCCTTTTGCCATACGTTCAAGCATTCTCCACATCCATCCAGAACCTTCTCTGCAAGGTGTGCACTGTCCACAACTTTCATGTTTATAAAATCTAGCAATTCTCGCCATACATTTAATAATGTCTTGATCTTTATTGATAACCACTATTCCGGCTGTTCCTAATCCACTTTTTTCTTCGACACATGCATCAAAATCCATCTTTAATGTTTCACATCTATCTTTTGGAATTAAAGGCATAGAGGATCCACCCGGTATTACAGCTTGTAAATTATCCCATCCACCAATCACTCCACCAGCGTGAACTTCAATTAATTCTTTTAAAGGAATACTCATCTCCTCTTCTACATTACACGGATTATTAACATTTCCAGAAATACAGAAAATTTTAGTGCCAGTATTTTTTTCTCTACCTAAAGAGGCAAACCATTTTGCTCCTCTTCGTAGAATAGTTGGCACCACAGCAATCGTTTCAACATTATTAATTATAGTTGGGCATCCATATAAACCTATTAAAGCTGGGAAAGGTGGTTTTAATCTTG
Source organism: Pelagibacteraceae bacterium AG-390-A02 (assembly GCA_003278165.1). Taxonomy (GTDB): domain Bacteria; phylum Pseudomonadota; class Alphaproteobacteria; order Pelagibacterales; family Pelagibacteraceae; genus Pelagibacter. The sequence goes on along the minus strand of QCGU01000008.1, from coordinate 17,635 downwards.
GTTGACCTTTTTTTCCTTCTAAACTTTCAAGTAATGCCGTTTCTTCACCACAAATATATGCTCCTGCTCCATAGTGGATATAAATATCCAAATCCCAGCCAGTTCCAGCTGCATTTTTTCCTAATAGTTTTTTGTCATAAGCTTCATCAATTGCAGCTTGGAGTTTTTGACCATCAACAAAGTATTCTCCTCTTATATAGATGTAACAGACGTGTGCTTGAACTGCATATGATGCTATCAAGCAACCCTCTATTAGTTTATGAGGTTCAAATCTCAAAATATCTCTATCTTTACAAGTCCCTGGTTCAGACTCATCACCATTAATAACTAAATAATGTGGTCTTGACCCGACTTCTTTTGGTGCAAATGACCACTTTAAACCTGTAGGAAATCCTGCTCCACCTCTACCTCTAAGTTGAGACTCTTTAATTTCATTAATAATCCAATCTCTTCCTTTATCGGTAATTTCTTTAGTGTTTACCCAATCACCTCTCGATTGTGATGCTACAACATCAGAACCTTTGTCATTATATAAATTTTGAAAAATTCTATCTTGGTCTTTAAGCATTTTTTAAATCCGTTAGTGTTTTTCTATTATTCTCTGGCTCATTATTTATTCTTCCTCTGTATGAACCAGGTTTTGGAGTTTCTCCATTTAAAATTTTATCTAAAATCTCAGATGTTTTCTCTTTATCAAGATCTTCGTAATAATCATCATTTATTTGCATCATAGGAGCAGTAACACATGCACCTAGGCACTCAACCTCCATCCATGAACAACTCTTATCACTTGATAATTCACATTCATTTTCAGAAATTTTTTCCTTACAAGCTTCAACTAATTTATTTGCACCTCTTATCATGCATGGTGTTGTAGTACATACTTGTACAAAATATTTTCCAACTGGTGATAAATTATACATTGTGTAGAAAGTGGCCACCTCATATACCTTTATATAAGGCATATCTAAAAACTTAGCGATATACTTCATTGCAGCTAATGGTATCCAATTATTATTTTGTCTTTGAGCAATATAAAGCAAAGCCATAACAGCACTTTGCTGTTTTCCTTTTGGATATTTTGCAACAATATGATTTGCTTCCTCTAAAGAGGAAGCATTAAATTCAAAACTTTCTGGTTGATCTTTTGCTGGTTTTCTTAAACTCATCTATCCACCTCACCAAAAACAATATCTAATGAACCTAGAACTGCTGGTACATCTGCTAGCATATGTCCTTTAATTAAATAATCCATTGATTGTAAATGTGAAAAGCCTGGGGCTCTTATCTTGCATTTATAAGGTTTGCTTGAACCATCAGAAATTAAATAAACTCCAAATTCTCCCTTGGGAGCTTCAACAGCTGTATAAATTTCATCCTTAGGCACCCTGTAACCTTCAGTAAATAATTTAAAATGATGAATTAACGCTTCCATTGATTGCTTAATATCTTTTTTTGATGGTGGACTAATTTTTCCATCTAGTGATTTAACTGGTCCTTTTTCCATTTTAGATAGACACTGTTTGATAATAGAAATACTCTCTTTCATTTCTTCAATTCTACATAAGTATCTATCGTAGCAATCGCCATTTTTTCCAACTGGTATTTTAAAATCTAAATCTTCATAACAATCATAAGGTTGAGATTTTCTTAAATCCCAAGGCACTCCTGATCCTCTAATCATTACACCTGAAAAAGAATAATCTAAAGCATCCTGTTTACTTACAATTCCAATATCAACATTTCTTTGTTTGAAGATTCTATTGTCAGTTAAAAGACTTTCTAAATCATTAATCACTTTTGGAAATGTCTCACAAAAGTTTGAAATATCTTCCTCTAAACCTTTTGGTAAGTCTTGGTGAACACCACCTGCTCTAAAGTAGTTAGCATGTAATCTTGATCCAGAAGCTCTTTCGTAAAAAGTCATTAAAGTTTCTCGTTCTTCAAAACCCCAAAGCGAAGGAGTTAAAGCACCAACATCAAGCGCTTGAGTTGTTACGTTAAGAATATGACTTAATATTCTTCCTATCTCACAAAAAATAACTCTTATATACTGAGCTCTAATCGGTACATCTATTTTAAGAATTTTTTCTACAGCAAGAGCAAAAGCATGTTCTTGATTCATTGGGGCTACATAATCTAAACGATCAAAATAAGGAACAGCTTGCATGTAAGTCTTGTTTTCAATTAATTTTTCTGTACCTCTGTGGAGTAAACCTATATGTGGGTCTGCTTTTTCAACAACCTCACCGTCTAATTCTAATATTAATCTTAATACACCGTGAGCTGCTGGATGTTGAGGACCAAAATTTAAATTTAAATTTTTAATTTTTTTTGTCATTGTTTTCAATTTCTTCTTTAATATATTTTGTTCCTTCCCAAGGGCTTTCGTAATCAAAATTTCGATAATTTTGCTCTAATTTAACTGGTTCGCTAATAACTTTTTTTTGATCTTCACTATATCTAACCTCAGAGTGACCAGTTAACGGAAAATCTTTTCTCAAAGGATGTCCTTCAAAACCATAATCTGTGAGTATTCTTCTTAAGTCAGGATGATTTTTGAAATTTACACCATACATATCAAAAACTTCTCTTTCCATCCAGTTTGCAGCAGGAAAAATACTTGTTAAAGAAGGTATAACTTCATTTTCTGAAATAGAGTATTTTAGAACTAGTCTTTGATTAAATTCATGACTTAAAAATAAGTAAACCACTTGAAATCTTTGGTTATTTTCAGGATAATCTACAACTGTAATATCTATCAGCTGTTGAAATTTTGTATCTAAGTTGGTTTTTAATAATAATACTACATCTAAAAAATCATCTTTATCTGTTTCTAAATAAATTTGATTATGTTTTATCTCCGAATTGTTAATTTTCGTAGTTAACTCAGAATTAATTTTTTTTTCTAGATCCTCTAAACTCTTCATAACTATCTTATAAAAGATCCTTTTTTCCTAATTTTTTTTTGTAATTGTAAAATTCCATATAATAAAGCTTCTGCCGAAGGAGGACATCCTGGAACATATACATCAACTGGAACTATACGATCACATCCTCTAACAACTGAATACGAATAATGATAATAACCTCCACCATTAGCACAGCTTCCCATAGAAATTACATATCTAGGTTCTGGCATTTGGTCATAAACTTTTCTCAAAGCTGGTGCCATTTTGTTTGTTAATGTTCCAGCAACAATCATTACATCTGATTGTCTTGGTGACCCACGTGGAGCAGCTCCAAATCTTTCTAAGTCATATCTTGGCATTGCTGTTTGCATCATTTCAACTGCACAACAAGCAAGACCAAAAGTCATCCAATGCAAAGAGCCAGATCTAGACCAATTAATTAAATTATCCAGCGATGTGGTTATAAAACCATTTTTACTAAAATCTTTAGCAAGTTGTTTAAACTCTTCAGGAACTTGTTCTATTTTTTCGTTCATTAAATTAATTTTATTCCCAATCTAGAGCACCTTTTTTCCATTCATAAATAAAACCAACTGTTAGTATGAATAGAAAAATCATCATTGATGAAAAACCTAATAGACCAATGTTTCCTAATGATATTGCCCATGGAAATAGGAAAGCGATTTCAAGATCAAATATGATAAATAGAATTGCAACTAAATAAAATCTTACATCAAACTCCATTCTAGAGTCTTGAAATGGCTCGAAACCACATTCATATGCAGATAATTTTTCTGGATCAGGTTTTTTTGGAGAAAGTAAAAAATTTAATACTACAAAAGCAATACTTAAACCAAGAGCAATTATTAAAAATAGAATAATTGGTAGGTAATCTTTTAAAAATTCAGATAACATGGAAATCTATATATCAGTTTTTATCTGATGTTGAAGGGCAGATAAGTCACATTTTATTTATATTAACAGACTATTTATTGGGAAAAAGTGGCGGGAGTGAAGGGACTCGAACCCTCGACCTATCGCGTGACAGGCGATCGCTCTAACCAACTGAGCTACACCCCCACTTAGTTTGTTTGGTGGGCAGTAAAGGACTCGAACCTTTGACCCCCTCGGTGTAAACGAGATGCTCTACCAACTGAGCTAACCGCCCCAAAACAGAGCTACTTATTACATCAACACTTAAATAAAGTAAATTAATTATTATTGAATACTAGCTTGAGATTTATCGTCTTTTTTAGCTAAATCTACCTCCACCCATTCTGTAGGTTTAAGTTCTTTAGTTAAAGCAATCTTAATTACTTGGTCAGCATATTCTACTGGCGTAATTTTAATATCATCTATAATTTTCTTAGGCATATCCACTAGATCTTTTTCGTTTTCTTTTGGAATTAAAACTTCTTTTATTCCAGCTCTATGAGCAGCTAATAATTTTTCTTTAAGACCACCGATTGGCAATACTTGGCCTGTTAATGTTACCTCACCAGTCATCGCAACGTCTCTTCTCACAGGTATATTGGTAATCGATGAAACAATTGAGGTAACCATTCCTATTCCAGCAGATGGACCATCTTTTGGTGTTGCCCCTTCTGGTACGTGAATGTGAAAATCTTTTTTCTCAAATAAAGGTGGAATAATTCCGTACTCTAAACATTTTGATCTAACAAAAGATTTTGCTGCTTTCACTGATTCTTGCATCACATCACCTAGCTTTCCAGTAATCTGCATTCTTCCTTTACCAGGCATAGTTACTGTTTCAATTTTTAAGATTTCTCCTCCATATTCCGTCCAAGCAAGTCCTGTTACTATACCTACTCTATTTTCACTTTCTAGCTCACCAAATTTAAACTTTGCTACACCAAGAAAATCAGATAAATTTTTATTATTAATTTGAACTTCTTTCTCTTCACCTGCTACAATTTTCTTAACAACTTTTCTAGCAAGTTTTGAAATTTCTCTTTCTAAGTTTCTGACACCTGACTCTTTTGTGTATCCTCTAATTACTTCTTTTATGATGTCATCGTCTAATTTCATCTCTTTTTCTTTAACACCATTATCTTTAATTTGTTTAGGTAGTAGATATTTATTAGCTATACTAATTTTTTCGTCCTCAGTGTAACCAGCAAGTCTTATTACTTCCATTCTGTCTAATAATGGAGGTAGTATATTTAAAGTATTTGCAGTTGTTACAAACATTACATCAGATAAATCATAATCAACTTCTAAATAATGATCGTTAAAAGTTGTATTTTGTTCTGGATCTAATGCTTCTAAAAGTGCTGACGAAGGATCACCTCTGTAATCATTTCCAATTTTGTCTATTTCATCTAATAAAATTAAAGGATTTTTTGTTCCAGCTTTTTTCATCATTTGAATTATTTTACCTGGTAATGATCCAATATAAGTTCTTCTATGCCCTCTTATTTCTGCCTCGTCTCTCATCCCTCCTACTGACATTCTAACAAATTCTCTGTTAGTTGCTTTTGCGATAGATTTACCCAAAGATGTTTTACCAACTCCAGGAGGGCCAACTAAGCACAATATTGGGCCTTTAATCTTTTCCATTCTTTTTTGAACCGCTAAGAATTCAATTATTCTTTCTTTTACTTTTTCTAATCCAAAATGATCTTTATCAAGAATATTTAATGCCTTAGTTAAATCTATATCTACTTCACTTTTCTTATGCCAAGGAAGTTCTGTCATCCAATCTAGATAATTTCTAACTACTGTAGCTTCAGCAGACATTGGACTCATGTTCTTCAATTTTTTTAGCTCTTGAAGACATTTCTTTTCAACTTCTTTAGGCATTTTTGCTTTTGTAATAGCTTTGTTTAAACTGGTAGTTTCGTCCTTACCATCTTCAATCTCACCGAGTTCTTTTTGAATAGCTTTGAGCTGTTCATTTAAATAGTATTCTCTTTGAGTTTTTTCCATTTGAGTTTTAACTCTTCCTCGAATTCTTTTCTCTACACCAATTATACTCGTTTCATTCTCCATAATTTTAATTATGGCATTTAATCTTTTCTTAACATCTACTGTTTCAAAAATTTGCTGTTTTTCTGAAATTGTAGCTGTGATGTGTGAAGCAATATTATCAGCAATTTGTGAAGGATCCTTTAACTGTTTAATTGTATTTATTGTTTCATTAGAAATTTTCTTATTTATTGAAGTTAACTTTTCTAATCTTCTTAAAGCTGTAGCAGCTAGTGGAAATAAATCTTCGTCTTTTGGCAAAACATCATTGAAGTATGTGTAGTCACACGTAATAAATTTCTCATTATCTTTAAAATCTAAAATTTTAACTCTTTTAATACCCTCTACTAAAACTTTTACAGTTCCATCAGGTAACTTTAATAATTGTAAGATGCTTCCTTCACAACCATACATAAATACGTCTGTTTTTTTAGGGTCGTCTATCTCTGAATTTTTTTGTGTTACAAGAATGATCTTCTTATCTTTCTTCATTACCTCATTAAGTGCAGAAATAGATTTATCTCTTCCTACAAATAGAGGGATTACCATGCTTGGGAAGACAACAATGTCTCTTAAAGGTAATAACGGCAATGATATTTTAACATCCATGATATTAATATGGATATTATATATTATATTGCAATAGGTTTTTGTTACTTATTAAGGATATTAAGCCGCTGATGTTTTGCCAGACTTAGATTTATTTTCGCCTTTAGAATGAACTAAAATTGGTTGTGATTGACCTTTTGCAGCACCAGCATCAACGATTACTTCTTCAATGTTGTCTTGACTTGGAAGATCGTACATAGTTTTTAATAAGATATTTTCTAATATTGATCTTAATCCTCTTGCCCCTGTTTTTTTACTAATTGCTTTTTGAGCTATTTCTTTAAGAGCATTTTCTTTAAACGTTAATTTCGCTCCATCTAACTTAAATAATTCTTGGTACTGTTTGGTTAAAGAATTTTTAGGTTCTTGTAAAATTTTGATCAATGATTTTTCATCCAGATCTTCAAGAGTTGCAATCATTGGCAATCTTCCAATAAATTCTGGTATTAATCCAAATTTTAATAAATCCTCAGGCTCTAATCCCTTCATCCACTCTCCTGTTTTCTTATCTTGAGTGTTTTTAACATCTGCTCCAAAACCAATTGAAGTCCCTTTATCTCTTTGAGAAATAATTTTATCTAAACCAGCAAATGCACCTCCACAAATGAAAAGAATATTTGTTGTATCCACTTGTAAAAATTCCTGTTGAGGGTGTTTTCGACCTCCTTGAGGTGGAACACTTGCAACAGTTCCTTCCATTATTTTTAATAAAGCTTGTTGAACTCCTTCTCCAGATACGTCTCTTGTAATTGATGGATTTTCAGATTTTCTACTAATTTTATCAACCTCATCGATATACACTATTCCACGCTGTGCTTTTTCAACATTGTAATCTGAAGCTTGAAGTAATTTTAAAATAATATTTTCAACATCTTCACCGACATATCCTGCTTCAGTCAGTGTTGTTGCATCAGCCATTGTAAATGGAACATCTAAAATTCTAGCTAGAGTTTGTGCTAATAAAGTTTTACCACAGCCAGTTGGCCCAACTAATAGAATATTAGATTTAGATAATTCTACATTCTTACTAGTTTTATTTTCATAATTAAGTCTTTTGTAATGATTATGTACAGCTACTGATAGAACTTTCTTAGCATGAGATTGACCAATAACATAATCATCTAATACAGAGCAAATTTCTTTTGGTGAAGGAAGGCCGTCTTGATGTTTAACAAAAGTATCTTTGCTTTCCTCTTTAATAATATCCATACAAAGCTCAACACACTCGTCACAAATAAATACAGTTGGTCCTGCAATTAATTTTCTAACTTCGTGTTGGCTCTTTCCACAAAAAGAGCAGTAAAGAATATTTTTATTATTTGTACTCATAGTTTTATAAACGAATCAATTCCGTTACTTTATTATAGATGACTCATACTAATCAAGTTTGGATTAATAAATTATCAATATATTGTGTATTATGATCTCTTTTCTACTACTTCGTCAATAAGACCAAATGATTTTGCGACATCAGCGGTCATGAAATTATCTCTCTCTAAAGCAGATTTTATTTCATCAACAGTTTTACCTGTATGTTTTGAGTAAATTTCATTTAATCTTTTCTTTAATGACAAAACTTCGTTTGCATGAATTTCAATATCTGTGGCTTGTCCTTGAAAACCTGCTGAAGGTTGGTGAACCATTATTCTTGCGTTAGGTAAAGAAAATCTTTTACCTTTAGTTCCTGCAGCCAATAAAAATGATCCCATTGACGCAGCTTGACCAATGCATAAAGTTGATATGTCTGGTTTCACATATTGCATGGTATCGTAAATTCCAAGACCAGCTGTAACCAATCCACCAGGACTATTTATATATAAATAAATTTCTTTCTTTGGATCCTCGGCTTCTAAAAATAATAACTGAGCTGTTACCAAAGATGCAATATTGTCATTTATCTGACCAGTTAAAAAAATAATTCTTTCCTTTAAAAGTCTTGAGTAAATATCATAAGCTCTTTCACCTTTACTTGATTGCTCTACAACCATAGGAACTAGATTACTCATATGTTCTGATAATTTCGTTGTCATAAATTGATTCGATCTATTTATACAACTTGTGATTACTTTTTGCTAACTTTTTTTGTTTTTTTAGCAGCTGCTTTTGTTTTTACTGTTTTTGTTGAAGGTTTTTTTTCCTTTGAGGCTTTTGCTGCTGGTTTCTTTTTTGTTTCTTTTTTATCTTCATGGTCATGATCATGTTTGTGAGCTTGTTTTAAAATTTTTTCTGCTTCATCTTTTGAAATTTCTTTTTTATTTGGTTTTCCTTTTTCTTTAATTAAGTTTAAAATTTTCTCCTCGTAAACTGTCCCTCTTAGACTGGCTAAAGCAGATGGATTTTTTTGATAAAAATCCATCACCATTTTTTCTTGCCCAGGCATCATTCTTAATTGCTTTTGAACTTCAGCTTGAATCTCTTGTTCACTAACTTTGATTTTATTTTTTTCACCAAATTCGTTTAAGATTAATCCAGTTTTGATTCTTGTTTTTGCTTTTTCCTCAAAAGATTTTTTATTCTTTTTAGCCTCATCTTCAGACATGCCTTGTGAAAGAATTTTAACTTCTTCTTCGACTAAGTTTTCTGGCACTTCATCAACTTTGATTTTTTCTATTTCTTTTAAAATTTGATTTTTTGAAAGTTGATCTAAGGAATTTTTATATTCGTCATTTATTTGTTTTGAAATCAAAGCTTTAAGATCTTTCAAATCTTTAGCACCTAAATTTTTTGCAAAATCATCATCTATCTTTACCTCTTGAGCTTGTTTGACTGATAAGATTTTACAATTAAATTTAGCTTTTTTATTAACTAATTCTTTTTCAGGGTAATTTTCTGGAAGTGTTGCTTCAACAACTTTCTCATCGTCTTTTTTAACACCAATTAACTGCTTATCAAAACCTTTCAAAAATAAGTCTTTACCAAGAGTAAGCTGTGTATTTTTTCCTTCACTTCCTTTAAATTCTTTGCCATCAATAGTTGCTTTATAATCTAATGCAACGAGATCACCTTCTTTTGCTTTTGTGTCTGCTACACCCTCTTTAAAATTTGGTTGGTTCTTAGCAATTTCTTTTATTCTTTTATCTGTCTCGCTATCATCAATTTTGACAGTGTATTCATCAAATTTAATGTTTTCTAATGATTTAATCTCTACTTTAGGTAATTCTGTAACTGACAATACATATTCTAATTCTTTATCTTCACCATATGTTTTTAGATCTAATTTTGGTTGACCTGCTGGTTTAATTTTTTTTTCTTCTAAGGCTTTTGTAGATGTATCTTTTAAAACTTTGTCTAACACCTCACCAAATACAGCTTTACCAAACTGTCTCTTTAAAATTTCTTTTGGTACTTTTCCTGGACGAAAACCTTTTAAATTTACTGTTCCTTTGATCTCTTCATATTTTTCATCCATATAAGAGTTCATGGTCTCTTTATCTATAAAAATTTTAAGATCTTTATTTAAACCTTTTTTATTTTCTACAGTAACTTTCATAATTTTTAATGGTAGGGCGAAAAGGACTCGAACCTTCACCGATTGCTCGACTGGTTCCTAAGACCAGCGCGTCTACCAATTCCGCCATCGCCCCAGTTAAATTAGGTGCTTTATATATTATTGAACTGATTTGTCCAATCCGAATAATAGTGTAAAAGGATATAAAAATATAAATAAAATGATTATTTCGCCTTGTATTAGTATTTGTAAAACAGACCCTTCGACTGGGTACTGTTATGGTTGTGGAAGAAATAACGAAGAAAAAAGACTTTGGAAGTTAGAAGAAACAACAGAGGATTGGAAAAAAGAAAATTTAAATGAAATTCAAAAAAGACTAACTGGTTGGCAGCTTGAAAGTTTTAAAGAATCTTATTCTTACAAGATCAAGAACGGTATATCTCTTTTCAAGAAAAACATAATTAAAGAATAAAACAATATGAGCAAAGTTAAAATTGTAAGCATTATTTATGCTATAGGTATAATTATTGGTGCTTTATTCTTTGATGTTTGGGGTGTAGATACCACTCCTTTAAAAACATTGTCTGTATTTGCATGGACTGTGATATTTATTATAGCTTTATTTTTTGCAGATAAGAGTGAGAGAAAATAAGTTCTAAATATAATTTAATTTTTTTTTTTAATTTTAGATTTTTTTTCCTGATTTAAATTTTTCTTTATAAAATCAAATCTTGAATTGGTTATATTTGATCTATGCTTTGCAAAAGCTTGTTTTTGTGCTTGACGCATTGCTCTTTTTGAGGACATATTAGTTAGTTTAATATTCTATTACTAAAGTATCAATTACTTTTAAATTTTTATCTGAAATAACAATTTCACCTGATGATGGTGCATAATTTAAAAGCTCAGATATTACTACGTAATGTGTTACAAAAATTATATTTTGTTTTTGATCCCAAGTTTTTAAGAACTGATTAAAATCAATAACTTGTTGTTTTCTATTTAATGAAAATTTTGCACTAAAAAAAGAATTCAAAAAATTTTTAGTTTCAAAGTTTTTGAAAGCTATTTCTGCAGTTTCTTTACACCTGCACCATTCACTTGAATAAATTTTATTAATTGAAATATTGTTTGTTTTGAAAAAATTACCAATTTTTTTTGATTGCACTCTTCCTTCATCGTTTAAATTTCTTTGGGTTTCACAATTGTTGATATCAAAATAAGAAGGATCTCCTCCTCCTGGTGCGTATGCATGACGAATAAATATTAATTTACCACCCTTTTGAAGCTCACTAATCATAGCTTCATTTAAATCTGCTTTAATTGGGGAATTAAAAAATATAAATATAATTAAAAAATATTTTAAATTTTTCATTAATGGATACTAAATTAAAACAACTAAATAAGAAAATTATTAAATGTAAAAGATGTCCAAGATTAACTAATTTTATAAAAAAAATATCTACTGAAAAACGAAAACAAAATATTAATGAAACTTATTGGGGAAAACCAGTTCCTGGATTTGGTAAGACTAATTCAAAATTGTTAATACTAGGTCTAGCGCCAGCAGCTCATGGTGGAACTAGAACAGGAAGACCATTTACGGGAGACAAATCAAGTGATTTCTTATTTTCTTGTTTAAAAAAAGCAAATATTTCCAATCTATCGTATTCAGAAAGTTTAAATGATGGATTGGAATTAAAATCAACCTTTATCACCAATATCCTAAAATGCGTCCCCCCTGGTGATAGACCAACAAATGAAGAACTGACAAATTGTTCTGATCATTTTGAAAATGAAATTGGAACTTTAAATCAAATCCAAACGATTGTGGCTTTAGGTAAAGTTGCCTTTGACAATTGTATTAAATATTACAAAAGAAAAATTAAATTAAATGGTAAATTTACTTTTAAGCATGGGAAATATTACAATTTATCAAATAAAATTCGATTATACGCGTGTTATCATCCAAGCCCAAGAAATGTAAATACAAAATTAATTTCTGAAAAAATGATAATTAATTTTTTTAAAAAAATTAAAAAAGTAACAGCTATTTAGATTTTAAAATATAAGGCTCAAAATTGTTTAAAACAATATCAGGAATTTTAGTAGGCTTTCCAATTGTATTTACAAATACTAAATGCGTTTTTGCATCTACAATTAATAAATCATCTTTATAGATTGTCTGATCCATTACAAAAGAGGTTTTTGTTACTGAAGAAATAAAAGATTTTATTGTTAAATTATCTTCTAAGTATGCTGATTTTTTATATTCAATATTGCATGATTTAACAATAATTAAACAATTAAACTCAGCTTTTATTTTCAAATTACTTAAACCAATAGTAAATAGAGCCTCTGTTCTTGCTCTTTCAAAAAATTTTAAATAATTTGCATAATAAACCACTCCTCCTGAGTCTGTATCCTCATAGTAAATTTTAACATTATGGCTAAATGTTTTATGCATTGTTTATTAATATCAAAAAATGAGAAATATTTATACAAACTAAGATATAATAACTGCTATGAAAGTTTATATAATTTGGTTGATTGGAGTAATTTTATGGAACTATGGTGTACCCAATGCTACACCGACAGAGGATGTAATTGTAGCAATCATACTATCATTCTTGAGTATGGGGCTAAAAAAATATACTAAAATTTAATTAATTTTCTGAAAAATAAATGTTTTGAAAATAGGCTATAGATTTCATTTTAGAGTTATCTGTATCCGCCATAACTGCTAAACCATCTAATTCATCTAAATCTAAATCGTGGAATTTCTTAAAATCTTCTTTTACATTAGATTTAACTGTTACCCATTCATTTAAATTAATTTTGGTCGTTGCCATTACATTATCTATAGATTTTTTTGTATAAGGGCTCGGCCAACTTTGCCCAACATCATTGTTGCTTGAAAACACGTAGTTAACTGCTCTGTTTGACAATGGAGTGGCACCAGTTTTCTTAACTGCAAAAACCCTAGCAGCAAAATCATGCCCTTTTTTAGTGTCTTCCTTAATTCCTGACAAATCTTTCTCAATTTTCCATGTAATATTAATAAAAGGTGTCTTATTTAGATCAATTTTGACCTCTTTTCCAAGTCCAGAAGCTGCATTATCAGCAACCGCTTTTAGAAAGTTTCCATTTTCATTTTTCCCAACTGTATAGCTTGTCTCATTCTTTGCTCCTCTTACTTTTCTAATAGTTAATTCTGAAAGTTCCTCTTCTGTAAACTTAAATACTATAACTTCATTTGCAACTGTTGAGCTGATTGAAATCAAAAAAATTGAAATAAATTTGAAAAATATTTTCATAACTTAAGTTCTTAATACATTATTTAGACAAGATTTAAACATGCAAAAATCAGAATTAATTTTTAAATAATTTACATGAAAACAATTTCAATTTTTTTACTTCTAATTTATTGGTCAATAATGATTTCTGTACCAGTTATGTCTAATGAACTAAAAATGGGGAGTTCTAGGGCTATAAAATTAAACTCTAATTCTAAGGTATTAATATAATTTTTGGTGCAACACACGTGCCATCATGAATTTGTTTAAAGGCATCACCACCATTTTTTAAATCTCTAAATTCAATCCAATCTAGAGAACCTATCTCTTTATTCGCTAATATTGATAACGTTTGCTCAAAATCTTTATTGGTATAACAATAAGTTCCTATAACAGTCACCTCCTGAAGTGTCATTTTTCTAAAATTAAAGGTTCCAGATGGCTGTGTTAAACCTATGTGTATAATTGATCCACCTGGCTTGACCACTTCAATAGCCTGTTGTCTTGAAATTTCTAAACCTACTGTATCAAATACAATGTCAAATTTATTACTTTCTATCTCATTATGATCAGGTGCTACATATTTTGCATCTAAATATTTAGAACACTCATTTAATCTCAGTTTATTTGGATCAGAAAGAATGATATTTTTGTTATTTTTAATTTTAGATAAAATTAGACCACATAATAATCCAATTGCACCTCCACCTTGGATTAAAATTTTACACTCAGATAGAGGTTTTTTTAAAGATTGCTCACCAATTAACACCGCATGTAGAGAAACTGCTGTTGGTTCTGCTACTGGCGCTTCATTTTTATCTAATCCGTCTGGGATTTCATAAATATTTTTATCAGGAGTTGAAACGAATTCAGCAAAAACACCTTGCCTTTCGATTGGCTTGTTCATTCCTATTAGGACTCTATGGGGACAAAGATGTTCTCTTCCACTTGTGCAGTATTCGCATTTACCACAAGTTATAAGAGGGTTTAAAACAACATTCTTACCTTTAAATTTTCCATTTTGTACTTCACCGCTAACTTCATGACCTAATATTAATGGTGGAATTCTTCTCTCGTCATGCCCATGATACGCGTGCATATCCGAACCACATATTCCTGAAGCATGGATTTTTAAGATACTTTCTCCTGAAACTTCAATTGGATTAGGTTCTTCCCTATAAACCAATTCTTGTGTTCCGGTATATACTAATGCTTTCATATTATTTTTTTGCTAACAAATAATACGTTATCCAGGCTACAAATGCACCCATTATCCAAGAATAAGTTTGTAAAAACATTAAATTAACATTCCATATAGTTGAAGATGAAAAAATAAAACCTAAAAATAAGGAATAAACACCTTTTAAATGCCAGCCTCCTGAATAAAAATACAATCCTTCTCCATCAACAGAATAAATGTCATTATTACTTAATTCTTTGTTTTTAATTAAATAATAATCTGCAATGATAACTCCAAATAATGGTCCAAATAATGCAGCAAAAGTATCAATTAATGACAAAACACCAATCTGACTTATTAAAGTAAGCCAAAATATTGAAACTACAAATCCTAAAAGTCCAATAATTAAACTAGATGATTTCAAGTTTAATTTATTAGGAATAAAATTTATTAATGAATATTGAGAAGGTATAAAATTTGAAACCAAATTAGTAGATACAGAAGCAACAATAATAAAAAGCAAAGCAATAATTGTAATAGTTAAATTATCAAATTTTCCAATAATATCATTTGGACTTGTTAAAATAGAGTTTAGATCTAAAAACTTTAAATTAAGAAAAACATCAGATCCAATTACAATAAAAACTGAAAAAAAAGAAAAAACAATTAAATTTAAAATTAAAGATAAATTTCCTTTTTTAAGTTCTTTTTCATTTTTAACATAACGTGAAAAATCACCAAAATTTACCAATATAATTGAAAAATAGGCAAATACAGTTCCTGCAACAGTAATCAGAGGCAAAATATTATTTTTATCAATTAAATTATTAAGAATAAATATTTCAGCAAAAGCTGTTGAGGTACTTTTTACATCATTAAGTAATACAACAAAAAAAAAGAATAATATTCCAGAGTAAACAATAATTGCTGAGTAATTAATTATTTTTTTATTTAAATTTATACCTATACTAAATAAAAAAGTTTGAAACAAAATCGCAATGATTATTGAGGTCCAGTCAATAACATTTAAACCTAATACAAAAATAAAAAAAATATTATTTTCTAGAATTGAACCGTCAAAGCTAAATAAAGAAATTCGAATTAAATAAGTAAATGCTTTTGATAAAAAATACGTTTGAACTCCAAACATAAAGATACCAACCAGACATCTCAAAAACCCAAAGTACTGAGCACCTTTGAAGCCTAAAGAAGTTCTTAAAAGAACAGCAAATGGTAGACCATATTTTTGAGAGGGTTTTCCAATCAAATTGGCAAGAAAATATACCAATAACGAACCAATTAGAGTTCCAAAAAAAACAACAAAAGTGTTTAAATTATACACAATGTATAAAGAAGCTATTAAAGAAAATGCAATAACGCTCTGAATATTTACTGCCCAAAAGCTAAACAGGTCTTTCCAATTCCAAACTTTGTAATTAGGATTTACACTCACAAGATCCCAGTTAGATAGTGAGTATTTTGCTTTTTTACGACTCATAATTAAATAATAAACTAATTAAGTGTGATACAATATCTTTTTTTAGTAGCTTAAATTTAAATACTTATGAAAAATTTTATTACAAATAACATTGGTTATTTTGCAATGTTAATGGCAGTTATTGGATTTGGTTCTGGTCCACCATTTGTAACTTTAGCATTAAAAGAATTTTATATAGTTGATTTATTGGCTGTAAGATTTTTAATTGCTTTTTTTTTGATGCTTTTTTTCTGCCTCTTAATGAGAGTAGATATTTCAATAAAAGAAGTTGGATTAAAACCTTTTTTGATGGGATTGTTAAATCCATTTCTTGTAACTCTTTCGTTTCACGTAGGATTACTATTAACAAGTCCAGTTAATGGTGTGGCTATTATTAGTACACTTCCACTTATGCAACCATTTGTAGCTAAAATTTTTTTAAATGAAAAAATAGAAACAAAAGTAATTATAGGTGTATTTATCACTTTGATAGGAACTTATTTGTTACTTACCAGTCAATTTAAATTAGGAGTTGGTAATTATTTAGGTGACTTAATTATTTTTCTAGGAATGCTTTGTGCATCAACTAACGAAGTTATTGGTAGAAAATTTATGCAAACAAAAGTAAATCAGTTATCTGTAAACACATTTCAATATTTTACTGGTTTTGTTCTTTCTTTCTTAATTCTTTTTATTATTTGGCCAAATTCTAGTTTTGAATACACTTATCATTTAAAATTTACACCATCGGTAATGGCTGCTCTGACTTTATCTTTTATAACTTTTGCAGCATATTTATTTTATAATTATGCCTTAAGAAGACTTCCTCTAGGACGAATTAGCTTAATGTATCCACTCACTGGTCCAATTGGTGCAACTTCTGCCTGGATAGTGATTGATGCTGAAATAAATTTTAAAATATTTCTCTCTCTTGGTATAATTTTAATAGGAACAATAATTCCTTATATAAACAAAAAATCTTAAACTAAGGAGAAGGATACATTACTTCAGGCAACCAAAGTGCGATTTGCGGGAATATAATAATTAATATTAAGCCAATAACCTGAATTACCATAAATTGCATCATTCCAAGATATATATCTTTTAGATCCCAATCAGGAACAACACCTTTTAAAAAATAGGCAGATAATGCAACTGGAGGAGATAGCCAGGCGGTTTGTAAATTTACTGCGACTAGAATTGCAAACCAAGTTAAATTAAATCCTAATTCTTGAACCAGAGGTAAAAGAATAGGTAATACAATCAAAACAATTGGTACCCACTCTAACGGCCATCCTAATAAAAAGATGACTGCCATCATTATTGCTAAAATCCAATATTTATTAATTTCTAAGTTTAGTAAGTAATCAGTTAAAAGTGAGGGTGTTCCTAACTTGGAAAAAACTGCACCAAAAAAATTAGATGCTGCAACAAGGAACATAATTAAAGCAGTGATCTCTAAAGTTTTGATTAAGGCCTCTTTTAACCCTTTGTAATTAAATTTTTTGTAAGCTATAGCTAAAACAATTGATCCAAAAGCTCCCATCCCCGCCCCTTCAGTTGGCGTTGCTAAACCAAACAAAATACTTCCTAAAGCAAAAAATACTAATGCTGCTGGTGGCACTAATCCCATAAAGAATTCATACCAAACTTTACCCATATTAGTTGGTCTTTCACTTGCTGGTAATACTGGACCTAATTTTGGATTTAAGAAACATCTAAGTG
>QCGU01000007.1 GCA_003278165.1 Pelagibacteraceae bacterium AG-390-A02 | reverse complement strand
AACTACTAAAGATAACAGTACAACAAGAAATCTACTTGAATAACTAGCATCTACCAAAACACCAGCAGGAAAAATTATAGTTCTAGCTATTAGTGCTGCTAATGTTGCATAAGCTAAACAATTAAACCACTTAAAAAGTTTAGAGGTTTCTTTTATACCTTCAGATGTAAGAGCTCCCAAAAATCTAGACAGAAATGTTGCTAGGGACGTAACAAGTATTGCGTAAACAATGTTAGCTGACACTGTGCTCTCCTACTAGATAGGCTATGGTTCCACCAATTACGCCTGCTAACAAAATTGACCACTCTGGTGAAAATAAATAAATAATTGGTCCCAATATAGTTCCAAGCAAAACTGATAGAGTTACCGGTATAGTCTTAGATGCCCCAACCATCATGCATAAAAAATAAACTGGATTAAGAATTGCTAATCCTATCATCATATCTTTATTCAAATACTCTGAAAAAGAGAAACCTATAAATGTTCCGATAATCGATACACTTACAGTTGCACTTCCAATGCCAATCCAATAATCAATTCTGTACTCTTTTGGAATTTTTTTGTAATTACTTTTCATGATTAGCCAAGCAGAAACAGCAATGAAATGACAAGAGAAGTAATACTTCCACTTAGGTTGACTTTTGTGCATCATTAACGGGAATAAGGATACAGCCATAGGGTAAAGTCTTGCGTTAACAAACCAAACCGCCAAAAAAATATTTAACAAAGATGCTCCAATTAACATGGACTCAGCCATTACTAATGAGCCTGGTAAAGCATAAGTTAAAACAGTTGAAAAAATGCTTTCCTGAATATTAAAACCTAAATTTTTAAATAAAGCTCCAATAGCTATAAAACAACAAGTGAGAGCAATTGCAGGACTGTCGTGCGTAAATATAGATCTATATCCTTTGAGGAAGAAATTTTTATTGATCATTATCCACCTAGGAACAGTCTACCAACATCAGGGTTTTGAAGTAAATCGTCTCCTTTACCTGCTATTGCAGTTTGCCCTGATACTAAAACGTATCCTATATCTGCAAACTCCAATCCTTTTTTGGCATTTTGCTCAACTAGAATGATTGTTTTTTTTTCATTTTGTTGAAGATCTCCTAAAATTTCAAAAACCATATCAATATATCTTGGTTCCAAACCAATTGAAGGTTCATCAACAAGTAATACTGATGGTTTCATCACTAAAGCTCTTGATATTTCCAATAATCTTCTTTCTCCACCAGATAATACTTTTGCGGGTTGGCTTCTTCTATTTCTTAGCCTTTCATATTTTTCTAATATTCTCTCTGCTTCTTCAAAAGACTCCTCTGTTTTATCTTTTATGTAACCACCCATCAGTAAGTTTTCCTCTACTGTCATATCTGGAAAGACAGAGTTGTCTTGTAAAATATATGCAATTCCAACTGACTTTAATTTTTCAGCTGGTGTTAGATTTGTAATTTCTTTACCATCTATTTCTATTTGACCTGAAAAAATATTTGTAAACCCATATATCGAATGAAGTATTGTAGATTTACCTGCTCCATTCGGTCCAATCAAACATAATGATTGAGCCTTATTTACAAACAAGTCAAAATTATGCAGAATTTCCATTTTTCCATATCCAGCATTTAAATTTTTAATTGTTAAATGTATTTCATCTGGAGAAAGCTTTTTTAAATCTTCTGGTGTTGGCGCTTTACCTAAAACTTCATATTGATTTGACATTATTGCGCTCCTAAATATGCGTCGACAACTCGTTTATCGTTTTTAATTTCATCTGGTGACCCGTTTGCCAACATCTTACCATGAGCTAGACAAAAAATATTTTCTGCTAATTGCATTATTACTCTCATGTTATGTTCTATGACTAGTAAAGTAATTCCAAAATCTTGGTTTACTTTAATTAATCTATCTATAATTCCATTAATTAAGGTTGGATTAATTCCAGCTGTAGGCTCATCTAACAGTAGCATCTCTGGTTCATTCATCAATGCCATTGCAAGTTCTAATAATTTTTGCTGACCAAAAGATAAATCTCCTGCTCTAAGTTTTCTCTTTTGATATAATCCAACAAAATTCAATAAATTTTCTGCTTTTTCTGTTAATTCATGGGGTATTTTTGAAAATAATTTAAACATACTTTCATCACTTCCTTTGTGACTGATAAGCATGTTGTCTATACAATTTAATTTTCCATAAATTCTTGTTTGTTGAAATGTTCTTAATAAACCTAATTTTGCAATAACCGGAACTGGCAATTCAGAAACTTCTTTTCCATTAAACTTAATGGAGCCTTGGTCAATTGGATAAGTTCCAACAATTGAATTGAATAATGTTGTTTTTCCAGAGCCATTTGGACCAATAAGACCAACAATTTTTCCTTTCTCAACTGACATAGAAATATCAACATTAGCTTTTACTCCTCCAAAAGATTTGCTGACATTATTTACTTCCAGAATACTCATTTTATCTCTACCTGCGCCTTTCGGTCTGCTTCATCTACAACTTCACCAAATCTCTCAGGATATTTTTCTCTTAACCATCCCATAATTCCCTCTGGAAAATAAATAACAATTACTACAATTAAAACTCCAAGAGCTACATACTGCCATCCTAAGAAGAAAGTCCAAAAACCCTCTTTAAATATATGAAATACTGTTGCACCAATAACTGGCCCCCATAAAGTTCCTTTTCCACCTAATATTGCCATTAAAACCATAAACACGCCCATTTCTCTTCCATCAAATGCTACATCAGTGGAGTCTATGTATCCGACTAAGCCACCCATAATTCCTCCGGCTAAACCACAAAAGAAGGCAGATATCATCCAACCAATTATTTTATATTTCATTGTCTCTATTCCCATGGCTTCTGCTTTATCCTCATTATCTCTAATTGCATTTAAGATTAATTTAAATCTAGTAGTATAAATTGCTTTGACTGCAATGAATGTTAGTACCAAAACTAAGAAGCTTAAAAAATAAAAGAACTCTCCTCTCGCCTCTAAACTTCCTACATTAGGAAAAGGTGGAGTAGTAAAACCTTGTCCTGCACCAATGATTTCAATTCCTCCCGAAATTTCTCCAGCTGCTACACCCAATCCAAGAGTACAGATAGCAAAGTAATGACCCCTTAAACCTAAAATTGCATATCCAATTAAACCAGCAACTATTGTTGGTACAATTGCAGCAACTACTAGTCCAGCTGCCATTCCTTGAAAAAATTGAGCTGGTGTGTGAACAAAAGTTTTTTCACCACCACTTTCAGTCCATTCAGCTAATGGAAAAAACATTCCAACCTGGACTGAGGCACATAAATACATTCCCAATCCATAAAACAAAATATTTCCAAATGTATTATAGCCCATTTCGCCTCCTTGAATATTCCAAGTGATTGCAAGCACAATTAAAATACAAAGTATCGATAATTGCACTTTAAATGCAGGGAATATATAGGGAGCTGCTAATCCAAAAATTAATATACCTATGTATAGTATTAAATTATTCTTGTTCATATAAGCTCTTGATTTTATCTCTAAAATTCTGATCTACTGTAAAGTAATGACCATCTTCATCATGAACACTTGATCCTGTGGAATGATATTCATCTAAATGTTTTTTAAATTGATCTATGTCAACTTCAATAGATTTCCCATGATTATCATTAATTTTAACTTTTCTCATTTTAGATACTCTCTTTTTCTAGAAAGTTTAAATCTTCTATAAACTAATATTAAAACTAATAATAAAAACACTGAACCAATTCTAAATTCTGTACCCAAAATATAATCTGCAAATTCCTCAAAAACTCCAAGTCCCATACCTGACATTGCAACACCTGGTAAATTTCCTAATCCTGCAACAATTACAATCATAAAAGATCTGATTGTATAAGGTAGACCCATATAGGGATGGATAGTAAATGTTATTGAAATTAAAGCTCCAGCAACACCGCAAAGGGCAGCATTAATTCCAAATGTTGCAGCATAAACTTTTTCTGTATCAACACCTAAGATCTTTGCAGCTCTAGCATTTTGAGCTGTAGCTCTAATGGCTCGGCCAAGTTTAGATTTTTTCATATAAATCACCAAGCAAACTGCAAATAAAATGCTTATAAATGCTGAAAATATTTTTGAATTTGGAAGAACAACATTGTTATCAAACAACATGGTTGTTCCATAACCTGAGTTTGCCAAAACAACATCTGCACCAAATGCAAAGTTCATTAACTGCATGAAAAGAATACTTATTCCAAAAGTTGCTAAAATTGAGATAAATAAATCTCTATCTACTACTTTATTAATAACCAGTTTGTAAATCGCTATTCCTACAAAATACATTATGATTGGAGCAACAATTACTCCCCATGCTGGATGAATACCATACAGATACATAAAGTATGCAATGTATCCTCCTAAAATTACTAGATCTCCTTGAGCAATATTAATAATATTCATAACACCCCATTGGAGTGCCATACCATAAGCAATCAATGCAAATAATACTCCTAAAAGAATACCATCCAAGCAAGCTTGAACAGTTATCATTGGGTATTGAAATACAAGAAAATCCATAAAACTTTTTTGGTTTATATAAAAAAAAGCCCCCTATTGCTAGGGGGCTTAATTTTTAATTTTTATCTTTCAGACCACTTAGGCACTGGGTGAATTAACTTAGCTGATGCCCACTTTAATGGAGCAACAACTTTGTTTTCACACTTGCCAGCAGCATCACACATTACTTGGAAAAGTACCATTGGCTTATCAACGTTCTGACCGCCAGGTGCAAATTTAATATTTCCATAGAATGTTTGCATGTTAGTAGCCGCAAGAGCATCTCTTACTTTCTTTTGATCGAAAGAATTTGCTCTTTCAAATGCATCTTTGAATACCAATAATGCAGCTGAAGATTCAGCAGATTGATATGGCGGATCATATCCAAACTCTTTCTCAAAGTCTGCAGCATAAGTCATTCCATCTTTAAAGAAATCATCTTTATAAGTTAGAGATTTATGCCACTGAGAAGCGCAAAGTGCATACTGTGAATTTTTGCCATGCTGTTTAGATAACTTAGCAGCATCACAGTGAGTCATAGCTAACATTGGAACATCAACTTTCATCTCAGCAATTTGTCTGATTGCAGTTAATGCGCCTTTAGTGTGACCTGATACAACAAGAACATCTGGTTTCATTTGTTTCACTTTAACCAAAGTTGCAGCCATATCATTTAACTCTTTAGGCAGTTTGTCATCAATGATGATCTTAGAACCAGTTCTTTCTGCAGCATCTAAGATACCTAATCTAACATCCTGTGAAAAAGCATCTTGTTCAAAAGCTTGAGCAATTCTAACACCTTTTCCACCATTTAACTCAACTGCTGTCTCAATTGCTACATCAAGATATAAGTTCGCTGGAGCTAATACCGCAAATAGATATTTGTAACCTTTGGTAAACAAAGATCTAGAAGCACCATTTGCTTCAACCATTGGAACACCATATTTTTCAGTCACAGGTGCAATTGCTTTTGTCAAACCTGAGCTATATGGGCCAAGCATAAACTCAACACCATCTTGTGAAATTAATCTTTCTGCAAGCTGTGCAGCTCTCTTAGGATTTGATTCATCATCGTAATAGATAATGTCAAACTTATAAGTTTTTCCACCAACTTTAACACCACCCATGCTGTTAATTCTATCAACGGCCATGTTATAACCATTTTGAGTATGAACACCATTAGATGAGTATTTACCAGTTAAGGAAATTGCAGCACCTAAAATAATTTTGTCTCCAACTACCTTTGCAAAAGATGCAACAGAAGTTGAAAATAAAATTACTAATGCAGAAACAAAACTTAAAATTATTTTATTTAACTTCATTTTATTTCCTCTTTAATTAATTAATTTATATTGAATTAAATAAATAAATTGCATGCAATGCAAGTGGCAATAAAGACTTAGTTAAGGATTAATATTGTTGTGTAATAACAATTATTACAGCAATAATTACTAAAACACTCGCAGAAATTGTATTAATCGTTTTAGGATTTGCTGTTATCCATTTAATCAATTTTTGTGCAAGTATTGCATAACCAATCAAAGATAAAAAATCTAATACAATGTAAGTTGTAATTAAAATTGTGAATTGACCTAAAAGATTAGAGCTAAAATCAATAAATTGCGGAAATATAAAAGGAAAAAACATCCATGCTTTAGGGCTAGTTCCTGCAATTAAAAACCCATCTCTAAAAAAAGATAAATTACTTTTTGCGATTTCTTCTTTGTCTTTTAAATTTTTCGGGCGGGATTTATAAATATCATAAGCAAGATATAAAATGTAAATAACTCCAATCCATTTGAAAATATTAAGAATTAATGAATTTTCTGAAAAAAAAGAACCTATTACAAATATTACTAAAGTCGCTTGAATTAAATTTGCAGTAACATCTCCAAGCGCTGACCAAGCACATTTTCCAACACCATAATTCATTGAATAAGAAATTATAACTATTCTTGGAGTACCTGGTGTAATGAACAAAAAAATAATGATTTGTAAGTAGAGTATAAATTCTAGAGGAAGCATATTCTTAAAGAGAAGATAGTCCTTAAAAACCGGGAGCTAAAGATGGCTAAGAAGGACTATCTAGATGATAATATCAGAGGTTAAAAAAAATGCATTAAATATTTTTTTCAAATATAAGGGAATTATGAAAAAAAAAGGCTACACCCCTGTAACTAAAGTTAAAAATCCTGAGCCTAGCATTGATGATCCGGACTGGATAATTTGGGCGGCATGGGCCGATCGAATAACTTTTGAGGAAATTGAGAAAAAAACAGGAAAGCGAGAATCTGATGTAATCAAAATTATGAGGAGATCTTTAAAACCTTCCTCTTTCAGATTGTGGAGAAAAAGAGTAAATCAAAAAAGTATCAAACATAGAAAAAAATTTGAATATTCTAGAAAAGAAATAACTAGTAAAATTAAAAAAGGTGACTATCTATAGCTCATGAAAAAAATTACCATGTATACTGGACCACTATGTAATTATTGTGAGGCTGCAAAAAGACTGTTAGCAAGAAACAACGCACCATATAATGAAATTGATATTTCAAAAGTTGAAGGTGCGATGGATGAAATGATTAAGAAAGCAAATGGAAAAAGAACAATTCCACAAATTTTTTTTGATGAGCAGCATATAGGTGGCTATGACGAAGTAAGAGCTTTAGAAAAAGAAAATAAACTTCAAGATTTGTTAAAAAATTAAATTATTTTTAAGCTTTTGGCTTAAAAACTAAACAGACACCATTATTACAATATCTTTTTCCTGTTGGTTCTGGACCATCTTCAAATATATGTCCGTGATGGCCACCACATTTTTTACAATGATATTCTGTTCTTCCATAACCTAAATGATAATCTGTTTTTGTTTCAAATACATCTGGCAAAGATTCAAAAAAAGACGGCCATCCAGATCCACTTTCATATTTAGTATTTGAATCAAATAATTTTTCACCACAGTTTGCACAATGAAAACTTCCTTCTCTTTTTTCATGGTTAAGTTCACTTGATCCAGCAAGTTCTGTACCTTCCTCAAACAAAATTAATTTTTGTTCGGCAGTTAAGTTAGGATTAATTTTTTTTGTCATGATTAAATATATTTAGCACAAGTTTGGTGCAACAATGAGTGTAATTCTACTAATTTTTCAAAATCTTTATTGTATCCTCCACCCAAAACTCCACAAAAAGGTATCCTTTTTGAGAAAAAATTTTCTACAACAAGCTCATCTCTTAATCTAATACCTTGATCAGAAATTTTTAATTTTCCTAATCGATCATTAAAATGAATATCTACTCCCGCGATATAAAAAACAAAATCAAAATTTTCTTGATTTAACTCTATTAAATAGTGTTTTAAAGTTTTGATATAAGTGTCATCTTCCATATTGTCCTCTAGCTCTACATCTAAATCGCTAATAGATTTTTTTGCAGGATAATTAGTTTTTGAATGCATGCTAAATGTAAAAACATTACTATTTTCTTTAAAAATGTCTGAATTTCCGTTCCCTTGATGTACATCAAGGTCTACAATTAAAATTCTATTTGCTAAACCTCTGTTTAACAAATAATGAGCAGCGACTGCCACATCATTAAAAACACAATAACCAGCACCACCATCATAATTAGCATGGTGGCTCCCTCCTGCTGTATTACAAGAAATTCCATAATTAATTGCAAGTTTAGATGCCAAAACAGTTCCTCCTGTTGCAACTAAAGATCTCCGAACAACACTATCTACTAAAGGAAAACCTATTTTTTTAACACCATCTTTGTCTAAAGTTTTATTTTTTATATCTCTTATATATTTTTCAGAATGGGCAAAGTTTAATGTTTCAGATGAGCATGGATAAGGTTTGTGAAACTTTTTAACAACTTTTTTTTTTATTAAATAATTTGCAAGTTCACCAAATTTATTTATTGGAAACTTATGATCATCTCCAATTTTTGCAAAATAATCTTCATGATTTACAACTGGTAACTCCATGGTTACTCTAAAACTCTAATTGGCTTCCCATTAACACAAGCCTCTAATCCCTCGATCATTTGATTATAAAAAATACTATAATTTTCTGCTGTTACATATCCGATGTGTGGAGTTAAAAGAGCGTTCGGTAAAAATCTTAATTTATTATTTTCAGGCAAAGGTTCTTTTTCATATACATCAATACCAGCTCCAGCGATTACATTGGTTGATAATGCTATAATTAAATCATCTTCATTAACTATTGGGCCTCTTGAAGTATTAATTAAAAAAGCTGTCTTCTTCATATTGTCTAGCTCTTTTAATGTTATGCAATCTTTGTATCTCTCTCCACCTTGTACATGAATAGATAAAATATCTGAGTTCTTAATCAAATCATCTTTGCTACAAGGCAATACATCTAGCTCTTTGCATTTATCTAAACTTAAATTTTCACTCCATGCCATAACTTGCATTCCAAAAGCTTTTCCAATTTTTGCAACTTCACTTCCTACTCTACCCAATCCAATTAATCCTAATATTTTTCCTTTTAGCTCAATACCAATAGTAGTTTGCCAGTATCCTTGATACATATTATCAAACTCTTCTTTAAAGTTTCTAGCTAAACCAAGAATTAATGCCCAGGTTAGTTCTGGTGTAGGATTAATATTAATGTCTGTTCCACAGACTATAATTTCTCTTTTTTTTGCAGCTTCTAAGTCAATAGATCTATTTCTAAGTCCACTTGTAATAACAAATTTTAAATCACTCAAATTATCAATAAGATTTTTTGTGATTGGAGTTCTTTCTCTCATAATCAAAAGTGCCTCAAAATCAGCTAACTGTTCAATAGCGTCTGCTTCGTCAACAAAAGGTTCACTAAAAATCTTAAACTCATATTTTCCAGATAGTTTTTCTAAATCAACAAATTGTTGTGCAACATTTTGATAATCATCTAATATAGCAACTTTAAGCATTTTTAACTTTCTTATTTGATAACAATATTCCTGTCACAATAAAACAAGCGCCTAAAATATGGTAAAACATAAATTTTTCACTAAAAAAAATCATAGCCATTATTGCGCTTAAAATTGGCATAAGGTGTAAAAAAACACCTGAACGATTAGCGCCTATCATTGAAATTCCTTTTATCCACAAAAGGAACGATGCTAAACCAGGAAATAAAACTACATAGGATAAAATTAAAATAAATGGTAACTCTAAATTAATCCTAAATCCAATTTGATATTCTATAAAATAAATTGGTATTAAAAATATTAAACCAAAAGTTATTACTACTTGAAGCAAAGATAATTGAGTTAATTCATATTTTTTTCCTTTTAATAATGTTGAATATAAAGCCCAAGAGAACATTGCTATAACCATTGTAATGTCACCTTTATTAAAATCTAAATTCATTAATATCTCAATATTTGCTTTTGTGATAATCATGATCACACCTGCAAAAGAAAATACTACTCCTATGATTTGAAAAATATTTGTTTTTTCAATTTTTAAAATTGATGAAAACAACATTATCATAACAGGTATAGTTGAGATCATTAAAACCCCACTAATCACTTGAGTAAAATTCAAAGAATAATAAACAATTGAATTAAATACCGTAATACTGGTAACTCCCAATACAGTAAAAAGCTTATAGTTTTTAATTATGTAATTTCTTTTCTCTAATATTTCAGGAATTGTAAAAGGTGCTAAAATTAACCAAGCAAAAAACCATCGATAAAAATTTAGTGAAAATGGTGGAACCTCATAAAAACTTGCGAGTTTTCCAACAACAAAATTTCCTGCCCAAAATGTTACAGTTAAAAATAGATATAGATAAGCTAAAAAATTATTATCTTTAGTCACTTAACTAAATCTAAGCGAGCTATATGGTTTTAAGTCTAGGTTCGTATTTTCGTTCGCTATCATTCCTGAAACAATCTTTCCAGAAATTGGGCCTAAAGTCCATCCTAAATGATGGTGACCAAAACAATAATAAACATTTTTATATTTTTTTGATGGTCCCATAACAGGCAAAAAGTCTGGTAAAGTCGGTCTAAATCCTAACCATTCATCCTCATGTTCGGGTAAATCACCAAGCATATCTTTTGCATTGTTAATTAAATTTTTAACTCTAGATTTAGACAATGGATTATCCAATCCACCAAATTCGACTGTTCCGACTGCTCTCAATCCTTGTTCCATTGGTGTAATTCCAAAACCACGATTTGAAAATATTACGGGTCGACTTAATAAATGATCACAGTTTTTAAAATGAACATGGTATCCTCTTTCTGTATCTAGAGGAATTTGTTCATCTAGATTATCAGTTAATTTTTTAGAAAAAGCACCACAAGCAATTACTGCTTTATCAAAAACATAACCTTGTGTATCAGTTTTAAAAATAGGTTTTTCATCATCAAATTTTATATCTTTAATATTTACTTTGTTAAATTTTCCACCTTTTTGTAAAAATAAATCAAATAATTTTAAAAGAATTCTTTTTGGATTTCGAGCATGTCTTGCATAGGGATAATAAACACCTGCATGATAAAAAGGTTTAATATGAGGTTCTAGATCATGAATTTCAGCTTTATTTACTAGTTGTTGCTTTACGCCTAATTCATCTCTAACTCTAATTTCTAATTCTCTACTTTTTAGATCTTGATCATTCCAGATATAAAGTATTCCTTTATTTTCCACCAAACCTTCTAAATCTATTTCATCAAATAATTCATCATAAGCTGGCAAAGCTAAATCTAAAATTTGATGCATATTTTTTGCAGTGTGCATCATCTTACTTTTGGTGGTGTTCATAATGAATTTGATGAACCAGGGAAGCATTTTTGGAACATAATTCCATTTTAAAGCAAGAGGACCTGTTGAGCTTAATAACATAGATGGTACATCTGCTAAGACATCAGTTCTATTTAAGGAAAGTGAAGCATAAGGTGAGAAATGTCCTGCATTTCCATAAGATGCAGCTTGACTGCCTGGATTATCTCTATCGAATATCGTTACATTAAATCCTTTTTTTTGAAGGAACAGTGCATTTGATACACCTTGAATTCCTGCTCCAACTATACCAACCCTAATGTTCATATTCATGAAGATGTTATACAATTAAAAAATAAAATTTTCATAGTGACAAATTATGCTTAATTTAACTTAATAATTTAAGCAATCATCTGTTTATGATTTATCTTTGCACTGAGAACAATACCAAACCCGATCATAGTTGCTAACATAGAAGAACCTCCATAGGACAGTATTGGTAATGGAGAGCCAACAATTGGTAATAAACCTAAAACCATTGAAAGATTTACAACAATATAAATGAATATTGCAAAAGCAAATCCAAAACAAAACAATCTTGAAAAATTACTTCTTGAGATGACACCAATTCTCAAAATCCTGATAATAATAATCGAGTACAAAATTAACAACGCTACTGATCCTATAAATCCAAACTCTTCAGAAAATAAAGTAAATATAAAGTCAGTATGCTTCTCTGGTAAAAAATCTAAATAACTTTGAGTACCTTTTAAAAAACCTTTGCCATCTAAACCTCCAGAACCGATTGCTATTTTTGACTGAATTATCTGATAACCAGCACCTAATGGATCTCTATCAGGATCTAAAAATGTTAAGATTCTTAACTTTTGGTAGGGCTTTAAGAAAGAAATTACAAAAGGTAATGATATTAAGAATACTATAAAAGAATATATAAAATATTTTATCTTAACACCTCCCAACCACAGAACAATTAATCCACTAGCTGCGATTAAAATTGAAGTTCCCAAATCAGGTTGTGAGAGTACCATAATAATTGGTATTAAAATTATAGTTACAACAGTCATAATGCTTGTAATTGAGTTTACATTTTCAATTTTGATCCTGTGATAATATTTTGCTAAGCAAAGTATAATTGCTATCTTCATTAGCTCAGATGGCTGTAAATTAAAAAAATATAAATCCATCCATCTTCTTGAACCTGAAGACTTTATTCCAAAAAAAGAAACATAAATTAATAAAAGAATTACAACAAGATAAAACAAGTATGATAAATTATGCCACCATTTGATGTTAAAAAAAGCAATAAAAATCATTAAAGGGAAAAAAATTATAATTTTGCTAAAATGACTTTTTGTATGAAAAAGAATTTCACCACCATCTGTTGAATACATTACAAATAAACTTAATATTGAAAGCAAGAATACACTTGTCAACAAAATATAATCTAATTCTTTAATTTTTTGCCAAAAAGTAAGTTCGTTATTTAATCTATCGTGTTGAAACATTAAATTTTTATTTCCTCAAAGTTTTTTTGTTTATTTCTTAAATCGTTTCTATCTATAATTAATTTGAACAATTCTTTTGCTATTGGCGCTGCAGTTCTACTTCCCGAACCACCATGCTCAACTATAATGCTTAATGCATACCTAGGATTAATATACGGACCATAGGCGATATATAATGCATGATCACGATCTTTATAGGGGATTTGTTCAATTTTTAAATCAAGTTCTCTTTCTCGCATACTAATTCTCTTAACCTGAGCGGTACCAGTTTTGCCTGCAAATTGATATTTTGGGTCATCTATTCTAGATTTGTACGAGGTTCCATATAATTCATTGGTAGAGCTAAACATGGCTTCTTGAACAATTTTTATATTTCTGGGATCATTAAATAATTTCTTTTCTTGAGTATGCAAAGTTTCTTCTTTTAATTTTCTTTTTATTTCCTCAACTGGCATAGGATTATTATCTACAATTATTCTTGGTTTTATTGAGTAGCCTCCATTAGCAATCTGCGCTGTCATAAGACATAGTTGAAGAGGAGTTGTTTGTGTGTAACCTTGACCTATTCCAGTTATTAATGTTTCACCAAGAACCCACCCTTTTCCAAGATTATTTTTTTTCCATTTAGTGTTTGGAAATAAACCAGATTTTTCAAAATCAAAATAATCTCCTAATACTTTTTTGCTTAGACCAAATTTTTCAGCTGTAACATTTAATCGATCTACACCCAGTAATCTTGCAACTTCATAAAAATAAGTATCACATGATTGTTTCATTGCATTTTTTAAACTTACAAATCCATGACCCTTTTCTTTCCAACAGTGAAAAGTCTGTCCATAAAGCTCCATCTTTCCAGTACATTTAACTTTAAAACTTGGGCTAACAATTTTGTTTTCTAAAGCAGACAAAGCTACAATTGGTTTTATCGTAGAACCTGGTGAATAAAGTCCTGAAAGTGTCTTATTTACTAGAGGTTTTAATGGATTATTTCTAATTAACGCCCAATCGTCATTACTTATACCAAACAAAAATTTGTTTGGATCATAAGAAGGAGAAGAGTACATGGCAATAATATCGCCTGAATAAATATCCATAACACTAATTGAGCCTGCTCGATCATTTAAAAGTTTTCCACAAGCCTTTTGAACTTCAGTATCAACTGTTAATCTTACTCTTGAACCTTGTTCACCTTTTTGATGTTCTAGTTGATTAATTCTTTTTCCATAAGCATTAACTTCATACCTTTGGATTGCATTCGTTCCAATCAGATGGTTTTCTAAAGTTTTTTCTAATCCCAATTTTCCAATTTTCATTCCTGGAACAAATCTTTCTTGTACTGTTTCATTGGCAAGAATTTCTTCTTCGTTAGGTTGGCTGACATATCCTAAAATATGTGTATAGACTTCACTAAAAGGGTAATTTCTTGAAATGGTCATAACTGGCTTAACACCAACCAAATCATATAAATAATTATTTATCTTTAAAAAATCACTCCAAGATAAATTTTCAGAGACAATAATACTTTCCCAAGGTTTTAATTTATTTTTTAATTTTACAATTTTTTCTATTTTTTATCACTTAAATTAAGTATAGTTTTTAATCGTGTTAACAAATAATTAAAGTTTTCAACTTGTTCAGGAATTATATGAAGTTGATATACTTTTAAATTTCCAGCTATTATATTTCCAAAATAATCAACAATATCCCCTCTTATAGGTGGCAACTTCCATTCTCTAATTCTATTTTTGTCTGAAAGAGTAAGATATTTTTTATTTTCATTAACTTGTAGAGAAAAAAGTCTAGCTATAATTCCCATAAAAATTATTATTTTTGCAGCACCTATAATAAACATACGTCTATTAATTACGTCTGTTTTTCTAATTCCTGAATTTCCTTTAATCATTCTTTTTAAGTGAAATTTTGCTGTTTAAAATATTAAATAATATAAAAAATAATGGGTAAAATAAAAAAGTAAAACCAGAGTTTATCAAGTAGCTCGTATAATCTACTTGATATAAAAATATTAAATCTAAAATTATTACTTGAATTGAGTTTATAAGCAAAACAGCCACAATAAAAGAAAGCCAATCATTTATAAATTTTGGACTTAATGTAATTTGTCTAATATAAGAGGTAATGGCACAGATTAATAAGTAACAAAAGCTGCTTATTCCTATTGGAATACCAATTACAACATCATTAACAATTCCTGCTAAAAAAATTGAAAAATATCCCAGGTAATCTGGATTTCTTAGTGTCCAAAAGAAAATTAAAATAAAAATAAAATTGAATGAAAAATAATCTAATTTTAAATAATTAAAATCAAATTCATTAAACACTGAAAAAAACAAAAGAATAATTGGTAAATATGAAAGTAATGATCTTAAAAAAGTACTTTTATTCAATGAAGCCATTATTGATCCTCACCTATCTTAAATTCTACAATCTTTACAAAACTTAATTGTCCAAAGTCAGAAAAAAAATTTAATTTCTCAGAATTATTTGTAATTTTGCCAACTGGAATACCTGGTTTAAAAATACCACCCAAGCCAGAAGTATATACAACTGCCTCACTTTCAATCTGATTTTCTTTATATTCATCTTTAGTGTATTCAATTATTCCATGATCTTTACCGGTTCCAGAAGCTACAGCTTGCAAAAATGGAGGTTGAATTATCACTGGTATTTTACTGTTTAAATCTGACAATAGGAGAGCTCTTGAATTTGAGTAATTTACCTCAATTATCTGACCAACTAAATAGTTTCTATCCATTATTGCCATTCCAATTTTTACATTATCTTTTGACCCTCTATTCAACACAATAGATTTTAAATATGGACTTTCTCTATCAATTATAACTCTCGCAAATATTTCTTCTGAATTTATCCTTTCATCAATCAACTCTCTAAGTCTTTTATTTTCAGCAATTAAAATATTATTTAATACTTTAATCTCATCTGTATTTTGTTTTTTAATTAATTCGTTTTGATAATTTTCGTATAAATCAATATGTAATTTAAATTTGGATGTTACCTCTTTAATTTTATTTTCTGGAATTGATGAAATATAAGAAGATCTATAAATTACTTCATTAATTCCTAATTTTACAATTTGAATTGGTTTAAAATTAAAATTACTTAAAAATATTATTACTATAGATAAAATAATTAAGCTTATTAATGAAAACTTTTGTTTATCTTTCTTTTTAAAAAAAGCTGATCTTAAGGCAATTACAAAATCATCTCTGCCTTTTACCATCTCTTAATATTCAGATAACATAGTAGAAAAAGTTTCTTCTTGATCCAAAGCTTTACCTGTTCCAACTGCAACACAAGATAATGGATCATCAGCAACGTGTACTGGTAAACCTGTTTCCTTTGAAAATCTTTTATCAATATTTTTTAATAAAGCTCCTCCACCTGTTAAAGTAAGACCCATATCCACTAAATCAGCAGATAATTCTGGAGGGGTATTTTCCAAAGCGTCTTTGATTGCATTTACCATTTCTTTCAATATATCATTTAGTGCTTCTGCAGTATCTTCTTCTGTAATGTTTACTTCTTTTGGAGTACCCGATCTTAAATCTCTACCTTTTACTGGATAGGTATTTGTTCCTGTTGGTATAGCTGTTCCCATTTCTTTCTTAATCTTTTCAGCAGTGGTATCTCCTATAAGTAAATTGTATTCTTTTCTCATGTAATTAACTATTGCTGTATCCATTGCATCACCAGCAACTCTTAAAGATTTAGAATAAACTAATCCACCTAGTGACATAACTGCAATCTCACTAGTTCCTCCACCTATATCTACAATCATCGATCCTGTAGCTTCAGAAATTGGAAGACCAGCTCCAATAGCTGCAGCTATTGGTTCTTCAATTAATTGAACTCTTCTTGCTCCTGCGGCTAATGCACTATCTTGAATTGCTTTTCTCTCCACTGGTGTTGAACCAGTTGGCACGCAAATTAAAATTCTAGGATTAGCAAACGTACTACCTTTATGAACTTTTTTTATAAAATGTTTGATCATCTCCTCTGTAACTATAAAATCTGCAATAACACCATCTCTTAAAGGTCTGATGGCGCTAATGTTTCCTGGTGTTCTTCCAAGCATAGTTTTAGCCTCATCTCCAACTGCTAAAACATTTTTCTTCCCACCCTGATCAACAATTGCAACAACAGATGGCTCATTAAGAACAACACCTTTTCCTTTTAATACTACTAGTGTGTTAGCTGTTCCAAGATCAATTGCCATATCTTGGCTCCAAACTTTTTTAACGCTATCGAATAATCCCATTATATTCCCCTTACTTTTTGACTTTCTTGCTCCATTGGAGCTGTTTTATCTCGTTTAATTATCATTTTATTTAATGCATTTATGTAAGCGTTCGCAGAAGCAACTAAAGTATCAGTATCTGCTGCTTGACCCACAGTTGTTTTTCCATTTTCCTCAATTTTTACACTAACAGTAGCTTGAGCATCAGTGCCTTCGGTAACAGCATGAACCTGGTAAAGCTGTAAATTTACATCATGAGGATAAAGAGTTTTTATACATTTAAATATTGCATCAACTGGTCCATCACCAGTTCCTGAGGCTTGTTTTACATCGCCATAAACATCTAAAGTCATCTCTGCTCTTTGTGGTTCACCTGTTCCCGCAAACACTTTTAATGATTTTAAACTAATAGCACTAACTTTGTTATCAGTTATTAAGCTATCATCTACTAGAGCAATAATATCTTCGTCATAAACATGTTTTTTCTTGTCTGCTAAGACCTTGAATTTTGCAAACGCATTTCCTACAACGTCGTCTGTTAAATCTGGGTAACCCAAACTATTTAATTTATCTTTAAAAGCATGTCTTCCAGAATGTTTACCCATGACTAATGAAGTTTGTTTAACTCCAACACTCTCAGGAGTCATAATTTCATAAGTTTGTCTATTTTTTAACATTCCATCCTGATGAATGCCTGCCTCATGCGCAAATGCATTTTTTCCAACAATTGCTTTATTATATTGAACTGGAAATCCAGTTGCATTTGAAACTATTTTGGATGCTTTGCTTAATAAAGTTGTGTTAATTCCAGTTTCGTATGGCATCAAATCTGGTCTTGTCTTTATTGCCATCACAACTTCTTCTAATGCAGCATTACCTGCTCTTTCTCCTAAACCATTTATTGTACATTCAATTTGTCTTGCTCCTGCTTGAACACCAGCTAAAGAATTAGCTACAGCTAAACCTAAATCATTATGACAATGAGTAGATAAAATTGCTTTATCTATGTTAGGAACTTTATTTAATAATGTTTCGATAATTGTAGTAAACTCAGATGGTATTGTGTAACCAACAGTATCAGGAATATTAATTGTTGTTGCTCCATTTTTTATTGCAAGCTCAACTGTTTTGCACATATAATCCATATCAGTTCTTGTGCCATCTTCACACGACCACTCAACATCATCAGTAAATTTTCTTGCATAAGCAACATGTTTTCCAATCGAATCATAAACATCTTCTGGGGACATATTTAGTTTATGCTTCATATGTAGTGGGCTTGTAGAAATAAAAGTATGTATTCTAAATCTTGGAGCATGCTTTAAAGCTTCATATGCTCTATCAATATCTTTTACAGAATGTCTAGATAGTCCTGCAGGAATTGAATTTTTTAAAATTTTACTAACTTCAGACACAGCTTCAAAATCTCCAGGTGATGCAATTGGAAATCCTGCTTCAATAATATCAATTCCTAACTCGTCAAATACTCTAGCAATTTGGATTTTTTCTTCCAAACTCATAGATGCACCTGGTGATTGCTCACCATCACGCATAGTTGTATCAAATATAAAGACCCTATCTTTATCGCTCATAATAAAATATTTAGAAAATCTATAATACAATCTATAAGAGAGATTGCAAAATAATAAGTATAATTAGCTTTTATTTTTAGTCCATTTTAGGTGATACAAAAATTAATTATAAATAGACTCAATTTTTGGCATCAAGTGTAAAAGTTCCTTTGTATATTCATGTGAAGGACTCAAGAATAAATCCTCTGTATTTGAAACTTCACATAACTTACCATCTTTTAAAACTCCAATTCTATCACACATTTGTCTTACAACCGGCAAGTCATGACTAATAAATAAAATAGTTAAATTTAATTGCTCCTGAAGATCCTTTAACAAATTTAATATTTGAGCTTGAATACTAACATCTAGTGCAGATGTGGGTTCATCACAAACCAAAAGTCTTGGCTGAGTTGCCAAAGCTCTAGCAATCGAGATTCTTTGTCTTTGACCACCTGAAAACTCATGTGGATATCTATCTGCAGATTTTTGAGTCATCTCAACCGAGTCTAATAAATCATAAATATAATTATTAAGATCAGAATTAGATATCGAATGATTGTGAAGCACAATAGGTTCGGCAATAATATCTTTAACTTTCATTCTACCATTTAATGATGAGTAAGGATCTTGGAATATCATTTGTATTTGTTTTCTAAATGTCATTAATTCTGATCTATTTTTGATTTTTGTAATACAAGTATTATCAAAAAATATATCTCCTGAAGAAGGTTTGAATAAATTTACTATCATTTTTGCAATAGTTGATTTTCCACTTCCACTTTCACCTACCAGTCCAAATGATTCACCTTCCTTTATTTCAAAGGAAACATTATTTACGGCAAGTATAGAATTTTTAGAATTTTCTGCAAAAAAATTATCATCAAAACTTTTATTAAGATTTTTAACCTGAACTAAATCTTGATTGATAATCTCTTTTTTAGTCCATCTATTCAATATTTTGATATTATTTTCTTTATTTTTTTTATTTTCTTTTTCTACTATTACAAATCTTGAAATTTTTTTATTGGTTGGAGGAACAGAGCTTACAAGACTTTTGGTATAACTTTGCTGAGGGCTTGTTAATATATTTTTTGTTTCACCGATTTCTACTAAATTTCCACTTTTCATTACAGCTACACGATTAGCTGTCTCAGCTATGACACCCATATCATGTGTTATTAAAATCACAGCTAAATTTCTTTCTTGTGTTAGTTTTTTTATTAAATCTAAAATCTGCGACTGAATAGAAACATCCAATGCAGTTGTGGGTTCATCAGCAATTAATAATTCTGGTTCACAACATAAAGCCAAAGAAATAACAACTCTTTGTCTCATTCCACCTGAAAACTGATGAGGATAATCATCAAATCTTTTTTCAGCATCCTTAATTCCAACTTCTTTTAATAAGTTAATTGATTTATTTTTTGCATCTTCTTTACTTAACTTTAGATGAGTTTGTATAGTTTCTATTAATTGTTCCCCGACTGTTAAAATTGGATTTAAAGATGTTTGTGGATCTTGAAATATTAATCCAATTTTATTTCCTCTATATTTAACAATACTTTCTGAATTTTCATGAATATTTAAATCTCCTAATACCACTGAACCACTGGAAACCTTCCCTGGCTCATCAATTAAATTAATTATAGCGTTTCCAACTGTACTTTTTCCTGAACCAGACTCGCCAACCAATCCTAAAATTTCACCTTTATTTACCTCAATATTTACATTTTTAGCAGCGTAAACAGTCTCTTTTCGCATTTTATAGTCAACGCTAAGATTGTTAATTTTTAGAAAGCTCATTTTTTTAATTTTGGATTTAAAGTATCTCTCATCCAGTCTCCTAATAAGTTAATTGAAAAAGCTAAAATCACCAAAAAAATTGCTGGGAAAAATGTAATCCACCATTCTCCCGAAAACAAAAAATCATTACCCAATCTTATTAAAGTTCCTAAAGAAGGGGTAGTTGGTGGAACTCCAACACCCAAAAAACTTAAAGTTGACTCTGCTAAAATAGCAAGAGCTAAACCAATTGTGCCGATGACCAAAACAGGTCTCATGATATTTGGCAGGATATGTTTAAACATAATTATTATGTTTGAAACACCAATTATTGTTGATGCAGACACATAGTCTTTATTTTTTTCAACCAAAGTTGCTGCTCTTGATACTCTCGCAAACTGTGGCCATTCGGAAATCCCAATAGCAAATATCAAAACGTAAATGGCCATTTCATCATGCATTTCTCTTGAAATTAATCCTCTTGCTATTCCGTCTACTAAGAGTGCCATTAATATACTTGGTACAGTCAACTGAACATCTGTAAGTCTCATTACTACCATTTCGTACTTGCCACCAAAATATCCAGCCGTTAATCCTAAACCAACACCAAGAACTAAACTAAATATAATCGCAGCAAAACCCACAATAAGAGATATTCTACATCCATATAAAATGGTTGATAACATATCTCTTCCTTGACCATCAGTTCCTAAAATAAATTGTGCCAAACCATCCTCTGTCCAAGACGGAGGTGTAAATGCATCCATTAAGGATAAAGATGATGGATCAAAAGGTGTGTAAGGTGTTAAAAATTCAATAAAAAAAGAACAGAAAAAAATGATAAATAAAATTACTGAAGATATAATTGCAGTAGGAGATTTTATGAAGCTGTGATAAATATCACTATCCTTAATTCTTTCCCATCTTGTTAAATTTAAATTATTATCCACTTGCGGTATCTCCTTTAACTCTAATCCTTGGATCAATAAAATAATATAGAATATCAACTATAAAATTTATCATAACAAAAACAAATGCTATAAAAACTAAATATGCTGACATTATCGGTATATCTACAAACTGAACAGCTTGGATAAACAAGAAACCCATTCCAGGCCATTGAAAAACAGTTTCTGTTATAATTGAAAACGCAATTAATGTTCCTATGTTAATTCCAGCAATCGTAATTACAGGTATCAAACCATTTTTTAATGCATGTTTGTATTTAATGCTATCTTCACTAATTCCACGTGCTCGAGCAAATTTTATGTAATCAGTTTGTAAAATTTCCATCATTTCAGCTCTTACTAACCTTATAATATATGTCATTTGAAAAAGACTTAATGTAACTGAAGGAAGAATAATCGCTTTAAGACCTGAAACAGTTAAGAAGCCTGTTGTCCAAAATCCTAGATCAACTACTTCTCCTCTGCCAAATGAGGGAAGTACTCCTAAAATTACAGCAAATAAATAAATAAATAATATCCCAATTACAAATGTGGGGAGTGATACTCCAAGCAATGAAACTGCCAAAACGAAGTCACTCAAAAAACCCTTTCTATTTATACCTGTGTAAACTCCTAAAAGAGTTCCTGTTACCAATGCTATCAAAGCAGAAATTACAACAAGTTCAATAGTAGCTGGTAATCTCTCAACGATCAGTTCAGATACAGGTCTTCTTAATTGATAAGAAATACCAAATTCTCCTTTGGACGCATTAATTACAAATCTTGAAAATTGGACATGAATTGGATCCATTAAACCCAGTGTTTCTCTCAATTCAGCCCTCTCTTCATCTGAGGTTTCCTCTCCAACCATATTGTTTATTGGATCTCCTACAAAATTAAACAAAGAGAAAGAAACAAAGGCAACAACTAGCATTACCAAAGCTGATTGAAATAATCTTTTAAAAAAATACTTTATCAATTTGTGAGGAATTTAAACTTATAAGCCCCTTAAAATTTTAAGGGGCTTATAATAATTTTTATTTAATTTACAGTAGCAGCTCTAAATAACGGTTCGTTATTAGGTCTGATAGGAACATTCACGTTGCTTTTAGACGCCCAAGAAATTACTTGGTGGTGTAAAGGAAGATATGCAATATCATCTCTTACAATTTTCCAAGCTTTTGCAATTGCAGCATTTCTTTTATCTAAATCAACTTCACCTTCCATAACTCTAATTGCAGCATCTACATCAGCGTTACTGAAGTTAACTTTGTTCCAACTAGCACCTGTTTCATATAAGTAATGAAATACATAATGACTGTCTAAAGTTGGTACACCCCATCCAAGCATATAAAAATCACCTTGGTCATCTTTTAGCTCTTTAAAGTGTTTGCTTTTAGTTTGAGCAAACAAGTTAACATTAACTCCAATTTTACCTAACATACCAACAACAGCTGTACAAATTGCTTCATCATTTACATATCTGTCATTAGGACATCTTAGCTCAACATCAAAACCATTTGGATATCCTGCGCTAGCTAAAAGTTTTTTTGCAGCATCAACATCATAAGGTAATCTTTTATCAAGTTCTGCTGTGTAACCATTTACACCAGGAAAAGTAATTATTCCTGCTGGCTCACTTAAGCCTCTCATTACTTTTTTCTTGATCGCTTCAATATCAATTGCTTGGTAAAGAGCTTGTCTAACTTCTTTTTTCTTAAAAGGGTTATCGCCAGTATTTCCAGTTCTTAATTTATCCGCAGCCTGATCCATTCCTAAAAAGATTGTTCTCATCTGGGCTGTACTTTCAACTTTGTGGGCTGATGAAGAACCAATTCTTTTCAAATCTTGAACTGGTGCATCAGTCACTATATCAATTTCACCAGATAATAAAGCAGCTACTCTTGTTGCGGCGTTCTTAATTGGAAGTAATTCAATTTTTCTAATACTTTTATCTTCCATTTCACCCCACCAATTATAATTTCTCTTAAACACTGTCTTAGTGTTAGGTTCTCTCAAAGTAATCTTAAAAGGACCAGTTCCCATAGCATTTGTTGCTGAGAATGTCTCTTGTCCTGCATCCCAGTTTTGAGGTGACATTGCAAAATTTTTCTCTGACCATGCTTTAGACATTATAAAAATATTTGATAATTGGTTCAAAAGTATTGGATTAGGTTTACTAGTTGTAATTTTTACACGGTTTTTACCAAATGCTTCGACACCTGATATCGTACTAATGTATTCTTTAAAATCAGATGTTCTCTGCTTTGCTCTTAATATACTGAACACTACATCCTCTTCTGTCATTAAAGAACCATCTGAAAATTTAACACCTTCTCTTAATGTAAAAATCCAAGTATTAGGATCTGTAGTTCTCCATTCGGTAGCTAAAGCGGGTTCTATATTCATATCTACTGCTCTTTGAACAAGTGCTTCATAAACTTGTCTAGATACCTGCGTAGTCGGACCTTCGTTTTGTGCGTGTGGATCTAGTGTAAGACTATCTCCTTGCATTGACCACTTGATAGTTTTCGCCCATGCTGAAGAAAATCCAAATACTAGAACTAATGATAGTAATATTCTTACTATATTTTTAGTTTTCATAATTAACCTCTTTTTTAAATTTATAAAAAAATTATAAGTGAAAAAAAAAGATTATTACAGTTATAAATTGTCAGTAAAACTAACTTTTATCGCTATCTACCAATTTCTTCTTACTTATCCAAGGCATCATGGCTCTAAGCTCTGCACCAACTTTTTCTACAGAATGTTCAGCCAATTTTGCTCTAGTAGCTAAGAAGTTTTTTTGACCAGTTTTGCACTCATCCATCCATTCTTTGGTAAATTTACCTGACTGGATATCTGCTAAAACTTCTTTCATTCTTTTCTTTGTTTCTTCTTTATTGATTATTCTTGGACCTGATTGATACTCCCCATATTCAGCTGTATTTGAAATAGAATAATTCATATTTGCAATTCCACCTTCATAAATCAAATCAACAATTAATTTTACTTCATGAACTGTTTCGAAATATGCCATCTCCGGTTCATACCCAGCTTCAACTAAAGTTTCATATCCGTTTTTAATTAGTTCAACTAAACCACCACACAATACAGTTTGTTCACCAAATAAATCAGTTTCTACTTCGTCTTTAAAAGTTGTTTCAATAATACCTGATCTTCCTCCACCTACTGCCGATGCATAGGAAAGAGCAAGATCTCTTGCTTTACCAGATCCATCTTGATGAACTGCAAACAAACACGGAACTCCTCCACCTTTTTCATACTCGCTTCTTACTAAATGACCGGGTCCTTTTGGAGCAACCATAAATACATCTAAATCTTTTCTTGCTTTAATTAAATCATAATGAACATTTAAACCGTGTGCAAAAGCGATACTTGTACCTTCTCTTACTCTTTGTTCTATATGGTTTTTATAAATTTCAGCTTGTAGTTCGTCTGGAGTTAATATCATAACGACATCTGCCCAAGCAGCTGCATCAGATAAATTCATTACTTTTAAACCTTTAGACTCTGCTTTTGCAACACTTGATGATCCTTCTCTAAGCGCAACTACAATCTCTTTAACTCCACTATCCTTAAGATTAAGTGCATGAGCGTGACCTTGACTTCCGTAACCAAAAATCGCAATTTTTTTATTTTTAATTAAATCTACGTCTGCATCTTTTTCATAGAACATTTTCATAATTTATCTCCTGTTAACTAGTTAAAAATTTTTGCACCTCTTGTCATTGCAACAGCCCCAGTTCTTGAAGTGCTTATAAGTCCTAAGGGCTTTAATTTTTTACTCATTTTATCAATTTCTCTTCTAAGTGCTGTTATTTGAATA
Source organism: Pelagibacteraceae bacterium AG-390-A02 (assembly GCA_003278165.1). Classification (GTDB taxonomy): domain Bacteria; phylum Pseudomonadota; class Alphaproteobacteria; order Pelagibacterales; family Pelagibacteraceae; genus Pelagibacter. The sequence continues at coordinate 19,201 of QCGU01000007.1, read as the reverse complement.
ACTGCGGATGATTTTGTTTCATCCAATACTACTGGGTTAAATTTTTTACAAGCATTTAAACATTTTTCAATTTTATTTTTTTTACCTACAATTTTAAATAGAGCCATCTCTTTAAAAATCACGTCTTTATCGTCTCTTTTAAATTCACCAACTTTATGTACAGGTACTAATTTGGTTAATTGAAGTCTAATCTGATCGATTACTTGTGGTGTTCCGGTTGTTACAATTGTAATTCTTGATATATTTTTAACAGCATCGACTTCTGCTACTGCCAATGACTCAATATTATAACCTCTACCGGAAAACAAACCAACTACCCTTGCAAGAACACCAGCCTCGTTATCTACCCAGACAACAAATATATATGTATCTGATTTTTGTTTTATAGATGGGGTGCTATAAGCTGACTTTGATTTTGGCATTTTAATTAAACTAAGGCTTTGCCTTTTCCTTTTATTTTATTCTCTTCCTGATCGTTCGGCCCTAATATCATCTGATTATGAGGTTTACCTGAAGGTATCATTGGGAAGCAATTTTCATTTGGATCCACATGACAATCAAAAATAACAGGACCATTATAGTCAACCATTTCTTGAATTTTTTCATCTAGCTCTGATGGATCATCAGCTTTTATTCCTAGGCAACCATAAGCATCAGCCATTTTCATAAAATCTGGTAGTGCTTCTGAATAACTCTCAGAATAATTCTTCTCATGAAGTAGCTCTTGCCATTGCCTCACCATTCCCATGTACTGATTATTCAAGATAAAAATCTTTATTGGTAAGTTATATTGAACAGCTGTAGACATCTCTTGCATTGTCATTAAAACAGATGCTTCTCCAGCTATATCTATAACTAATTTTTCTGGGTGAGCTACTTGAACTCCAACAGCTGCGGGTAATCCATAACCCATAGTTCCTAATCCTCCTGAAGTCATCCATCTATTTGGTTTATTAAATTTATAATGTTGAGCAGCCCACATTTGGTGCTGACCCACTTCTGTTGTTACATAAGTATCTTTATTTTTTGTTAATTCATAAAGTCTTTGAACAGCATGCTGAGGTTTTATACTATCTTCACTATTTATGAAATTTAAAGAATTTTTGTTTCTCCATTTTTGAATTTGTTCCCACCATTTTGCAATATTTGGTTTATTTGATTTACCATTTCCATTTTTAACAATTGTTCTGTTAACTTTATCAATTACTTTTGTAACATCACCTACTATTGCAAGATCTACTTTAATAATTTTATTAATTGAGGATGGATCAATATCAATATGAACTTTTTTTGAATTAGGAGAGAAATCATCAATTTTTCCTGTAATACGGTCATCAAATCTTGCACCAATGTTTATTAATAAATCACAGTCATGCATTGCATTGTTTGCTTCATATGTTCCATGCATTCCTAGCATTCCTAAAAACTGATTATCATCTCCAGGATAAGCACCTAGACCTTGTAAAGTTGAAGTGATTGGGAAACCTGTTAATTCGACAAATTTTCTGAGGGCTTCACTTGCTTTTGGTCCTGAATTTATTACACCCCCACCGCTATATATAATTGGCTTCTTTGCTTTATTAATTAAATTAATTAATTGATCAATTTCATTAGCTGAAAACTTATTATGAGATTTACCATTAAGTTTTTTGTCTTTTTTTGGTTTTTTATATTTTGCTTTTGCAAATTGAATATCTTTTGGAATATCAATTAATACCGGACCAGGTCTTCCTGTTGTTGCAACTTTAAAAGCCTCATGCATAACATCTGAAAGTTCATTAATATCTTTTACTAACCAGTTGTGCTTTGTGCATGGTCTTGTAATTCCTGTTGTATCACATTCTTGAAATGCGTCCGTACCTATAAGATGTGTTGGAACTTGCCCAGAGATACAAACCATTGGAACAGAGTCCATGTATGCATCAGTTAAAGCAGTAACCACATTGGTCGCACCGGGGCCTGATGTAACCAAAACAACGCCAGGTTTTCCAGTTGATCTTGCGTAACCCTCTGCTGCATGACCTGCGCCTTGTTCGTGTCTTACAAGAATATGTTTAATAGATGGATGATTTTTTAACTCATCATATATTGGCAATACAGCTCCACCAGGATAGCCAAAAATATGGTTTACCTTTTGGTCTTCAAGGCACTTAAATACGATTTCTGCTCCAGTTAATAATTTTGGCATTTCGCAATCTAGCTGAAGTTGTGCTAATTGGTCAAGGTTAAGTATGGAAAATTTAAATTTTTTTTAAAAATTTGTTTATCTCAGATGGCTTAAGTTTAACCCAATCACTCATTTGTCCTCGAGCCCATGTGCTTTGTCTTTTGGCGTATTGTCTAGTTTTTATTGATATTTTTTCTTTGATTTCATCAATTTTTTTTTCTTCAGATAAATATTCCTGAATTTCATTTACTCCGATTGCTTTGCAAGCAGTCATTTGTTTTTTAATTTTGAGTTTTAAAAATCTTTTAACCTCATTCACAGCACCCATTTTAATCATATTTCCAGTTCTTTGATGAATTCTTTCAACCAATTCATCACGTGGATAATCAATATAAATTTTGAAAAAATCATCCTCTAAATAATTTGATTTAGTGTTTTTAAACCAATCATGAAGAGATTTGTTTGTAAACTTTTTTACTTCAAAAGCTCTTATTGATCTCTGAGTATCAGTAGGGTTAATTTTATTTTTTGAAAGAGGATCTAGTTTTATTAATTGCTTATAGAATTTATTTTGACCAATTTTTTTATTTAAATTTCGAATTTTATTTCTTAACCTTACAGGAATGTTTGGAATTCGAACTAGACCATCAGTTAAAGCTTTAAAATAAAGCCCAGTACCTCCAACTAGAATTGGTATTTTTCTTCTTTTTTTAACTTCAATAATTTTTTTGTTTGTAATTTTAAGCCAATCACCAGTTGAAAAACTTTTCTTTGCATCTTGAAAACCATACAGATGATGTTTTATTGATTGATAATTTTTAGGGTCTGGTCTTGCTGACAAAACTTTAAGCTGTTTATAAACTTGCATACTGTCAGCATTAATAATTTCACCTTTAATTTTTTTTGCAAGTTTAATTGCAAAGCTTGATTTTCCAGATGCTGTGGGTCCTGAAATTAAAATTATCTTGGATTTCAAATCCATTACTAATCTAATTTAACGCCAATGTATCTTCGTTGATTTTGATTGTTATAAATTGCAATTAAAATAGTTTTTTGATTTGAGTTTATTGCTTTTTGGGTGATATCTCTTAAATCATCTGCTGACCTAATTTTTTTCTTTTGAACTTCGATAATAATACTATTTATCTCAATAGAGTTTGCCAAAGGACTGTTATTAGCCATATTGGTAATTACTAATCCTGTGGTTTGGTTTGGTAATTTACGATTATTTATGTCCTCTTTGGTTAAAGGTCTTACTGCTATTTTTAAACTCTCAATAATTTCATCCAAATTATTTTCATCTTTTTTTGGATTTTTGCTTACTTTGAAATCATCAGATGTTTCTAATCTTCCTAACAAAACTTTTTTAGTTATTTCTTTTTTATTTCTCCAAATTTTTACATCTACATTTTTACCAACATCTGTTCTTGCAACAATAGCTGGTAGCTCTTTCATTTGCTTAATCTCAACACCATTAAACTCTAAAATTATATCTCCTGCCTGAATACCAGCTTTTTCAGAAGGACTATTTTCAGCAACACTAGCAACTAAAGCACCTCTTGGTTTATCTAATTCTTCAGCCTCAGCAATTTCTTTTGTAACATCTTGAATTCTTACACCTAACCAACCTCTTTTTGTTTCTCCAAACTCTATTAATTGTTTTATAACTTGTTGAGCGCTATTTGATGGAATTGAAAATCCTATACCGATAGAACCATTTCTTCCTAAAATAGCAGTATTAATTCCAATTACATTTCCTTCCATATCAAATAAAGGTCCACCTGAGTTTCCTGAATTGATTGATGCATCTGTTTGAATAAAATCCTCATATCTTGATAATCCAATTGATCTGTTTCTTGCTGAAATAATTCCTGCAGTTACTGTTCCACCGAGACCAAATGGATTTCCAATCGCTAAAACCCAATCACCAATTCTTGCTTTGTCAGAATCTCCAAAACCAACTGGTTTAAATTTATCATCTGTTTCTAATTGTAATACTGCTATATCCATCAAAGGATCGGCACCAAGAACCTTTGCTTTATATTCTTGGTCTCCATTTACTCTAACAATAATATCATCAGCATCTTGAATTACATGATTATTTGTTACTACAATTCCATTTTCATCTATAATAAATCCGGAGCCTAAAGCAGCTGATTTTCTTTCTTGAGGGGTGCCAAATTCTTTGAACATATCTTCAAATGGAGAACCTGGAGGGAATTGAAACGGAAATGGGTTGCTATTAGTAACTACAGTAGTTGATGTAGAAATATTTACTACAGATGGCATCAATTTTTCTGCAAGATCTGCAAATGATGCTGGAACAGGTTTAGAATTTGATTGTATTGAAATACTTAAAGAAAATACAATTGTTAAAAATATAAGTTTTAATTTTTTCATTTTAACTTTTAATTAAATAAACAATTACAAAACCTATAACTGCAAAAATAAGTCCACCTGATCGTAGTTGGCTATCTTTGAAAAGTTCAAGTTTTTTTAGCATACTTTTCATTTTTGCTGGAAATAAGGCATACAAAATTCCTTCTATAAATAAAAAAAGACCAAAGGCTATGACTAGCTCATTCATCTAAAAAATTATTGTTTAATATCGGGATTTGTATTTCCAAAAAATTTAAAAAATTCACTATCTGGAGACAAGATCATTGAGGTTTCACCCGCAGTAAATGCTTTGCTATAAGATTGCATCGATCTGTAGAAAGAAAAGAATTCAGGATCCTGACCAAAAGCATCTGCAAAGATTTTATTTCTTTCTCCATCACCTTCTCCCTTCATAATTTCTGATTGTTTTTGAGCATCAGCCAATATCACTGTTACTTCTTTATCAGCTGTTGAAGTAATTGTTACTGCCATCTCAGCTCCTTTTGCTCTAAATTCTTTTGCTTCTCTTTCCCTCTCAGTCTGCATTCTTCTGTAGATTGCATCACTATTTGCTTGTGGAAGATCTGCTCTTTTAATTCTTACATCAACAATACTAATACCAAAATTTTGTGCTTCGTTATTAACACCCTCTTTAATTAAAGACATTTGTTTTGATCTATCCTGTGATAGCAAAGTTTGTAATTCTTCTTGACCCAAAACATTTCTAATTCTTGAATTTATAATTGTAGATAACCTTGATCTTGCAACTCTTTCATCTCCAACAGAAATATAAAATTTTAAAGGATCAACTATTTGAAATCTTGCAAATGCATCAACAATTAATCTTTTTTGATCAGATGCAATTACTTCCTCTGGTGGAGTGTCTAAATTTAAAATTCTTTTGTCTAAATAAACAACATTTTGAATAAATGGAATTTTAAAATTTAAACCTGGTTTCATTATAATTCTTTTTGGATCACCAAACTGAAGGATTATTGCTTGATTTACTTCTTTAACTATAATTACTGATAGATATGCTACAATACCAATTAAAACCAATATTCCAGCTACTACTTTTCCAGCTTTCATTTAATTTGTCTCTTTCTTTTTAAGCTCTGGTAATGGTAGATATGGAACCACACCTGAACCAGATTCTTTATCTATAATAATTTTATTTATATCAGCCAAAACAGTTTCCATTGTCTCAAGAAACATTCTTTCTTGAGTAACTTGTTTCGCTTTTGCATATTCATTGTAAATTGCTAAGAACCTGCTCGCTTCACCTTCTGCTTTAGCAACTACCTCTTTTTTATAAGCTTCTGCGGCTTGTAAAATTTTTTGTGCTTCCCCTCTTGCTCTTGGTATTACATCATTTGCATACGCTTCAGCTTCGTTTTTTGATCTTTCCATGTCTGCTCTTGCAGCTTGAACATCTCTAAATGCATCAATAACTTGATCAGGTGGGTCAGCTTTTTGAGTTTGTACTTGCGTAATTTGAATTCCACTCTCATAATCATCTAAAATTGTCTGAATGATTTCTTGTGTCTCAATCTCAATTTTAGATCTTCCCTCTGTTAAGATTGGTTGAATATCACTTTTTGCGATCACTTCTCTCATTGCTGTTTCTGCAGCAGCTTTAACAGTTCCTACAGGATCTTGAATTTTAAATAAAAAGTTTCCTGCATCTTTAATAACCCAAAATACTGAAAAATCGATGTTTACAATATTCTCATCACCAGTAAGCATTAGGCTTTCTTGAGGAACATCAGCAACACCTCCTCCTGTAGAAAAGCCACTATCTCTTTCAGATCTAAATCCGATATCAATTCTATTTACTTTTGTTACTTTTGGAGTTTGAACGGTCTCAACTGGAAAAGGTATATGATAATTTAATCCTGGCTGAGTAGTTTTAACAAATTTTCCAAATCTAAGAACTACGCCTTGTTCATCTGGTAGTACTCTATACAGCCCACTTGCAAGCCATACAAAGGCTAAGACTAATAAGATTAATCCAATAGACTTTCCTCCAGATGATTTTCCACCAGGTAAAAATTTTTTAATCTTTTCTTGAAACTCTCTAATTATCTCGTCTACATTCGGTGGTGTTGGTCTTCTACCTGAACCATTACCTCCGCTACCACCTCCTGGGGGAGCTCCCCACGGGCTTCCTCCTCTGCCTTTAAAATCATCTGACATATGCCAAAGTATATAGTGTCTTTATTGCAAAAAACAAGTAATGATAGTTTTATGACTGATAAAAAGCCAGAACTTAGTGACGCAATGAAAAAGAAGCTGGAACCTAAGAAATTCACAAAAAATCCAATCTTAGGAACAAAATTTACTATCGCAATTTCTAGTGCAAAAGGAGGAGTGGGTAAATCTACATTTGCAACGAATCTTTCTTTAGCTTTAAAAAAAATTGGATGTAAAGTTGGATTATTAGATGCTGATATTTATGGTCCTTCTATTCCCAAAATGTTTAACATTAACGAAAAACCAAAAAGTGATGGTCAAAAATTAGATCCTATAACAAAATATGACATTCAATGTATGTCAATTGGATTTTTAGCAGATCAACAAACTCCAATGATTTGGAGAGGTCCAATGGTAACCAGTGCAATTAAAACTTTTACTCAGAAAGTTAATTGGAAAGATTTAGATTTTATAATTGTTGATATGCCACCGGGAACTGGTGATACTCAATTAACTTTTTCACAAGAAATTAAAATGGATGGTGCTATCATCGTATCAACTCCTCAAGAAGTGGCTCTTTTAGATGTAAAAAGAGGGATTAAAATGTTTGATAAGCTTGGAGTTAAAATTTTAGGTTTAGTTGATAACATGAGTTTTTTTGTTGGAGATGATGGTAAGAAGTACAAGATATTTGGTGAGGGTGGAGTTAAAAAGACTGCTGAAGAATTTCAGAAAGAATTTTTAGGAGAAATACCAATCGATCCCGAAGTTGGAAATTCTGGTGATCAAGGAAAACCTTTAGTCGAGTCGAACCCAGACCATGAGATTTCAAAAATATATTTGGATTTTGCTGAAAAGATTAAATCAATTTATCTTTAAGATCAAAAGCAGTCATTAATTCATTCCATTCTCTTTTGGAAAGACCTGAACTCTCAACATCTACATTCTCACCTTTAATAAGTTTTTGAATTATAACTTTTCCTTTAGCAGAAACTTCTGTTCCTCCTACTCTATAATCCATAAATGCATCATAAGTTATTGGTACCCATTTTTTAACTGTATCTAACATTATATCTGCATAAACTCTAATTTCATACTGAGCGTGACTGTCAGCTCTTAACCTTAAAAAATTCATTAAATTTAATAAATCAGTTTTCCAATACCACTGGGTATAGGTATTCAAAGTTAAGTTCATTCTTGCAAGCTCTCTTGCTAATCCTTTTTTATTTTCATCAATTGTTGAACCATCATATCTTTCATTCAGCATTATTTCATAATTGTCATAAGTTCTCTCTGCATCACTTTTTAAAAGCTCTAAAACTTCTTCTGCTTGTTTTCCTTCAAGGACATCTCCTCTTCCCTGTCGATTACTAGTTGATTGAGCTGCTAAGTTTTCTTTAGATGGTAAGTAGAATTCTTTATCTAGAATTGAATATCTTGCAGAATATTCATTTACATTAGCTGTTCTATGTCTGATCCACTGTCTTGCAATAAATATTGGAAGTTTAATATGATATTTAATTTCACACATTTCAAATGGGGTACTGTGCCAATGCCTCATCAAGTATTTTATTAAACCTTTATCTGTTGAAACTTGCTTTGTCCCTTTACCATAAGATACTCTTGCGGACTGAACTATAGAGGTGTCATCGCCCATATAATCAACTACCCTTACAAATCCATGATCTAAGGCTGGCAGTGCTTCATAAAGTATTTTTTCAAGTTCTGGAGCGGTAACTCTTTTAGTTTGATTTCTCTGAGATTGTTGATTTTTTATTTCTTCTGATTGTTCTTTAGTTAATTTCATGATTGTTATTGAATCTATTGTAATTACTTTTATATTATTAACGTTGGATTTCCAACTACGACGATAAACGAATTTCGTAATAACCATTGCGGACGTGGGGGCAGTACCCACCACCTCCACCATTACAACTTGCGGGGGTGAACTAGAATCGACGGGTGACTAAAGGCTATTCTTTCGTTCGGGATTGTTCCACCGTAACGGGCTAATTTATAATTGCTAACGAAAGTTACGCACTTGCTGCATAATTAACCTAGTTAATTAAGCACGGGGTCCGGGGCACCTGGCAACAGAACGCCCCTTCTTACTTTAAATTGATGATAAATTAATTTTTTTTGAGTATTTTTTTTTAGGTGAATCTTTTATTACTGCTTGTCCACAACGCATAACACCTCTCTTTATATCAAATGTCATTTTTGGCTCGCCATATAAAGTCCAACCATTTGACAAAGCTTCTGTCACTCGATTACAAAATTTTGATGTGTCATCATCTGTAATAAATCTATATCCCTTCATAAAATTCTCTCTATTTATTCTTTAATTCAGCTTGTGCAGCAGCTAATCTTGCTACAGGTACTCTGTATGGAGAACAAGAAACGTAATTTAATCCTGCTTTTGAGCAAAATAAAATACTGTTTGGATCACCACCGTGTTCGCCACAAATTCCAAGTTTTATATTTTTATTTTGACTTTTTCCCTTTTCAACAGCTATTTTTATTAAATCTCCAACTCCATCATCTATCGAAATAAACGGATCAATTGAAAAAATTTTGTTATCTAAATAATCATTTAAAAATTTTCCACTATCATCTCTGCTTATTCCAAATGTAGTTTGAGTTAAATCATTAGTTCCAAAACTAAAAAATTCAGCATGTTTTGCAATATCTTTCGCTTTTATAGCTGCTCTAGGAAGTTCAATCATCGTACCTACCATAAACTCAATTTTTAATTTATGCTCTTTTTGAACTTCACTTGCAATTCTAATTACTAAATCTTTCATAATTTTTATTTCTGCTTCAGTTGACACTAGTGGGATCATAATTTCTGGAAAAGCAGATTTAATTTTTTCTTTTTTAAGCTCAGCTAAAGCTTCAAATATTGCTCTGCATTGCATTTCATATATTTCAGGGAAAGATATTCCAAGTCTACATCCTCTATGACCCAACATGGGATTTTGTTCATACAATTCATCAATTCTAGATTCTACTTCTTTAAGTGGAAGATTAACAATATTTGCAACTTCATTAATCTCTTTATCTGTTCGAGGCAAAAACTCATGAAGAGGTGGATCTAACAATCTTACTGTAACTGGTAATCCACTCATAATTTTAAATATTTCTATAAAATCCTTTTTTTGATGAGGTAAAAGCTTTATTAATGCAGTTGATCTATCTTCTTTAGTCTTCGATAAAATCATTTCCCTTACTGATAAAATTCTTTCTTCATCAAAAAACATATGTTCAGTTCTGCAAAGACCAATTCCTTCAGCTCCAAAATCTTTTGCTGTTTTAGTATCCTTAGGTGTTTCAGAATTTGTTCTAATATTTAATTTTCTAAAACTATCAGCCCAAGTCATTATTTTGGAAAAATCTCCAGATATCTCTGGTTTAACTGTTGCCACACTTCCTGAAATAATTCTACCAGTTGATCCATCTATAGTAATGATGTCTCCTTCTTTAATTTCCATTGAGGATGTTTTGAATGTTTTCATCTCATAATTTATATCAATTTCACTTGAGCCAGATACGCATGGTCTTCCCATGCCTCTTGCAACTACCGCAGCATGACTCGTCATTCCTCCTCTGGCCGTCAAAATTCCTTTTGCAGCATGCATTCCTTGTATATCTTCAGGTGACGTTTCTACTCTTACTAAGATAGTGTCTTGCATCATCGAAGTTAATCTTTCAGCTTCTTCTGAAGTAAATACCACTTTCCCACTTGCTGCTCCTGGAGATGCAGGCAAACCATTTGCTATTACATTAATTGTACTCTTTTCATCAAGTGTAGGATGCAAAAGAGTGTCTAAAGAATTTGGATCAATTCTTAATACTGCTTCTTTTTTTGATATTAATTTTTCCTTAACCATATCAACTGCAATCTTTACTGCAGATTTTGCAGTTCTTTTTCCTGATCTAGTTTGAAGCATCCAAAGTTTATTATTCTCAACCGTAAACTCTACATCTTGCATATCTTTGTAATGTTTTTCCAATTTCTTTAAAATTTTTTTTAATTCATTGAAAACTTTTGGCAAAGACTCCTCCATTGAAGGCTCTTCAACTTTAGCATTTTTTCTTGCCTTCTTAGTTATATATTGAGGTGTTCTTGTACCAGCAACAACATCCTCACCTTGTGCATTAATTAAGTACTCACCATATATTTCATTTGATCCATCTGATGGATTTCTTGTAAATACAACTCCGGTAGCACAATCATCACCCATATTACCAAAAACCATTGATTGAACGTTGACTGCTGTTCCCCATTCTGCTGGTATTTGATTTAATTTTCTATAGACTTTTGCTCTATTACTTTCCCATGATAGAAATACAGCGCTAATTGCTCCAAATAGTTGTTGAAATACATCTTGTGGAAACTCTTTTTTTGTCTTTTCTTTTACTGTTCTTTTAAAATCTTCAATTAAACCATCCCAATCATTTTCATCTAAGTCAGTGTCTAACAAAACACCCTTTGTTAATTTATAATTTTCTATTAGCTCTTCAAAATGATAGCTCTCTACTCCCATCACAACGTTTCCATACATTTGAATAAATCGTCTGTAACTGTCTTTAGCAAATCGCCCATTGGAGGTTTTCACAGCTAACGCGTTCACCGTTTTATCATTCAAACCTAAATTAAGAATTGTATCCATCATTCCTGGCATAGATACTCTTGCACCCGATCTAACAGATAATAACAAAGGATTTTTTAGGTCTCCAAATTTTTTAGAAACATCTTTTTCTATAATTTTTAATTCTTTTTTAATTTGAGAAATTAAATTGTTATTCAATTTTTTCTTATGTTTATAGAAAATCTCACAAACTTTAGTAGATATTGTAAAACCAGGAGGAACTGGTAATCCCATTCTACCCATTTCAGAAAGATTGGCGCCTTTTCCACCTAAAAAATTTTTAGGATTTTTAATACTTTTTGATTGTTTCGAATTAAAATTTAATATGAGTTTAGTCATTAATTGGACTCGATTAGAGAAAAGTTAACATAATTGTCGAATGTTTTACACATCATTTGAATTAGTTCTAGCCTATTTTTCTTGATTACCAAATCATCCTCATTCACAATAACATTATCAAAAAAATCAAATACCTCTCTTTTAATACTTGTTAAATTGTCCAATGTTTGAACAAAATTTTCATCATTATTAATACTTGAAAAATATTTCCTCAATTCAATAATTTTTTTAAATAAATTTTTTTCAAGCTCAGTTTTAAAAATGCCAGGGTCGGTTGTATTAGATAATTCGATTTTATCTTTTTTTAACTCACTTTCTAAAATATTTGATGCTCTTTTATAGCTTGCAATTATATCTATTCCATTTTGTTTATTGATTATTTTATTTAAATTTTTTGCTTTATTAAAAATAATTACAGATCGATCTAAGTTAGAAGAACTTATTGAAGCTTGAATTATATCATTTCGGATAGCTTCCTCCTTCATATAATATTTCAACCTATCTAAAAGAAAATCTAGTAATTCTTTTTGTAAAGATTTATTCTCAAATTCAAATCCTTGATCCTGATACAAACTTGAAGAATAATTTATTAAATCTCTTATTTTAAAATCCTTTTTATTTTCAATGATAATTCTAACAATCGCTAGTGCTAATCTTCTTAAAGCAAAAGGATCCTTAGAACTTGTTGGTTTTTGGTTTACACCAAAAAATCCAACTAAAGTATCAATTTTGTCAGCTAATGATAAAGCAATGCTATAAGGTTTTTTTGGAATTTTTGTTCCAGATCCAACGGGTAAATATTGCTCACTAACAGCAAGTGATATTTCTTTATCAAAACCTTGCACATTTGCAAAATAACCTCCCATAATCCCTTGAAGTTCTGGAAATTCACCAACCAATTCAGATAACAAGTCTACTTTGCTTATCGATGCTGATAATTCTACTTTTTCTTTGCTAATTAATAACTCATCAGAAATAATGGCACCAAGCTTTCTCATTCTTTGAGCTTTATCAAAATAATTTCCAAGACCTTTGAAATAATTCATTAATTTTAAATCAGAAATTTTTTTAACCATGTTTTGAGCTTTATCTTTTTGCCAGAAAAATTTTGCATCACTTAATCTTGCTTCAACTACTCTTTCATTTCCTAATTTAATTAATCCTTTTTTATCTTTATTATTTGCTACTACCAAAAATTGATTTGTAATGTTTCCTTTTTTATCGAAAGTAGGAAAATACTTTTGGTGATGTTGCATGGTTATTATTAAAATCTCTTTAGGTATATTTAAAAATTTTTTATCAAATTCACAAACAATTACGTTAGGTTGGTCAGTTAAATCGACTACTTCCTGAAGAAGCTTGGGACTGCTGTCAATATTTATATTTCTTTTTTTTAAAATAATATCGAATTTTTTTTCAATTAAATCTTTTCTCTCAGTGTGATCGATAAGTATATCCATTTTTTTAAAAAAATTTTTATAAGATTTAAAGTCTGAAAATAGTTTTTTCTTTTCTTCAAATTCTTTATCTACAAATGTCGAGTTAGATGAAATGAGATGATGAAATTTAAAATTAAGTTTTTTTTTATCAAAGATGGATAAGATAGATTTTAATGGCCTACCCCAAAATAGTTCATAATTTGACCATTTCATTGACTTTTTCCATTGAATTTTATTCAGTATTTGAGGTATGGCTTCTTCTAATAAGTTGTGAGTATCTAATTTTTTTGATCTAGTTTTATAAAAATAGAACTCACCTTTATCTGTTTTTTTTATAAACAATTCTTTTTTTGAAACACCATTTGATCTCACAAATCCCTCCAACGCAGCATCTGGAGACTTTGTACTCGGACCTTTTATTTCCTCGGAATTTAAAACTATCTTCTTTTCAACTCCCTCAAACAAAATTAATAACCTATTGGGTGTTGAGTAAGATGAACTTTTTTTAAATTTAATAGATTTTTCTAAAAAAAATTCATTAAAACTTTTAAGTAAATTTTCTCTTAAATTTTTTTGTAAATTTGAAGGTATTTCCTCACTAAACAATTCTAAGAAAAATTCAGACATTATTTTTGACTATCTAACCAAATACTAGCAGCTAATTTTGTAATATCTCTTATTCTTGCAATATATCCTGCTCTTTGAGCAACGCTAATTGCTCCACGTGCATCTAATATATTAAATACATGGCTTGCTTTTAAACATTGATCATAGGCTGGTAATGAAATTTTTTTTTCAACTAATGACTTTGCTTCCGACTCGTGCATATCAAACATTTTTAAAAGTGTTTCTACATTCGCATGTTCAAAATTATACGCCGAAAATTCTTTCTCAGCTTGATGAAATACTTCTTTATATTTTATGCCATCATCATTCCATAACAGATCGTAGACATTTTTTTGTTGCTGAATAAACATACATATTCTTTCTAATCCATATGTAATTTCAACAGAAACAGGTTTGCACTCAAACCCTGCCATCTGTTGAAAATAAGTAAATTGTGTAATTTCCATGCCATCACACCATACCTCCCAACCAAGACCAGCAGCACCCAGTGTTGGGCTTTCCCAGTCGTCTTCTACAAATCTTATATCGTGATCTGCATAATCAATTCCTATAGATGATAAACTATTGAGGTAAAGTTTTTTAATATTTTCAGGTGAAGGTTTTATAAGAACTTGAAACTGATAATAATGTTGAAGTCTATTTGGATTATCTCCATACCTTCCATCTGTGGGTCTTCTTGATGGCTGCACATATGCTGTCTTCCAAGGTTTAGCCCCTAATGACCTCAATGTAGTTGCTGGATGAAATGTGCCTGCTCCTACTTCCATGTCATAAGGTTGGAGAACTACACATCCTTTTTTACTCCAAAACTTTTGAAGATTTAAAATTGTATCTTGAAATGTAAGAATTTTCTCTTTTGATTTAGAAACCATATCTTTGCCAGATTGATCTTTCATCTAAAATATTTGCAAATTGGTCAATATGATTTGAAGATGAAAGTTTTTGACTTAACCACCCTTTTGTCTTTTCAAATTTTTTAATTACGACATCTTCACCAAACTTTTCTTTTAAGATTTCATGAGCATCTCCTATTCCATCTATTAATCCTAATTTCTTAGCTCTAGAACCTGACCAAAATTCACCAGAAAATAACTCTACTTCTATTTTATTTAATTTTGCTCCACGACTTTTTTCAACTACATTTATGAAATCTTGATGTAAATCTAATTGAATATTTTTAAGTCTTTGAATATCTTCTTCCTTTTCTTCCATAAAAGGATCAAGTGTGCTCTTATTCTTTCCAGCTGTGTGAACTCTTCTCTCAACACCTATTTTCTTAATTAATTCAGTAAAACCAAATGATGAATATATAACCCCTATAGACCCAATAATTGAACTTGAATTTGCATAAATTTCATCTCCAGCACAAGAAATAAGATACCCGCCAGATGCTGCAACATCTTCTGCAAAAAAAATAACTTTCTTATTACTTTTTTTTGCTTGCTGACGAATAAAACTATAAATTAAATGTGACTGCACAGGTGAACCTCCTGGAGAATTGATTGATATTGCTACTGCGGTAGCTTTTTTTAGTGAAAAAGCTTTTTTAATAATTTCTTCCTGTCCTGCAAAATCAATACCTTGCTTAAATTTACCAGCATTACCAATGACGCCATTTAATTTAATATGCGAAACAATTTTTTTCTTTTTTAAAAAGGAGAACATATTTATCTCTTACAGAATATTTAGTTGATTATAAAGACTACTTATAATTGAAGAAATAGGTGCGTCAAATGATAAGTAATAAATATAGCTTATTTATATTAATTTAAAATTAATATGGGAACCGTCGTACAGCTTAAAAACCAGATAAATAATTCATATTTCCAATTGAGGGATTCTGTTGAAGAAAAACTAGCTTTGACTGAAGAAAGGATAAAATCCAAATTAATTAGTGATGTTCAATTAGTTCAAAAAATGACTAATTATCATATAGAAACTGGTGGCAAAAGACTTAGGGCTTTATTGACATTAGGAAGTGCTAAGTTATGTGGTTACTCAAAAGGTTCAAGAGACGTAAATTTAGCAGCTTGTGTAGAACTTATTCATAGTGCAACTTTGATGCATGATGATGTTATCGATGAAGGTGAGATTAGAAGAGGTAAAGAAACTTTAAATAAAGTTTGGAGTAATCATTCCTCGGTTTTAATTGGAGATTATCTCTTAAGTAGATGCTTTGAGATGATGGTGGAAGATGGAAACTCAGAGGTATTAAAATTATTATCATCAACTTCATCTAAAATTGCCCAGGGAGAAGTATTACAACTACAACATAATAATGAAGTTGATATGCTTGAAGAAACATATCTAAAAATTATCTCTGCCAAAACTGCAGAACTATTTGCCGCTTCAACAAAAGTAGGTGCAATTTTAGCTGAAGTAGAAAATAAAGAAAAAGATGCACTAGAATTTTATGGAAGGAATTTAGGGTTAACTTTTCAAATTGCAGATGACACATTAGATTATAATTCTGAATTAAAGTTATTTGGAAAAAAAATAGGAAAAGATTTTTTTGAAGGAAAGGTGACTTTGCCAATAATCCTGCTTTACCAAAAATTAAAAAACGATGAAAAAAATAGGCTAAAAGAAATATTTAATCAAAAAGAGAGAACAAAAGAAGATTTAAATAATATTATATCTTTGATTAATAAATATAAGATTATAAATGAATGCTACCAAAAAGCTCAGCACTATATTAATTTAGCATCAAATTCTTTAAGTGTGTTCAGGGATACTAAAGAAAAAGAAATTCTTAAAAAACTTACATCTTTCAGTTTAGCGAGAAATTTTTAAGGACTTAATAAAGATTTATCCCATAATCCATTCTGGCTTTTTGTATAGAGTAATCTTTCATGAATTCTATTTTCTCCATCTAGCCAAAACTCTATATTTTGTGGATTTAAATTCCATCCAGACCAGTGTTTTGGTCTAGGAACTTTTGTTTCATCAGAATATTTATTTTTATACGCCTTAATTGAATTTATTAATTCATCTCTATTTTTTAATTCTTGGCTCTGATTTGATGCCCATGCACCAATTCTACTTTCATATGCTCTCGAAGAATAATATTCATCTGCAACATCATTAGAAACTAATGATACAGTTCCAGTAATTCTTACTTGTCTTAAAAGACTTTTCCAATGAAAACACATTGAAGCGTTAGGATTTTCCTTTAGTTCATTACCTTTTCGACTATTTAAATTAGTATAGAAAACAAATCCATCTTTATTAAAACCCTTAAGGAGCACCATTCTGACAGATGGAACATTATTTTTACTTGAAGTTGCTAGCGCAACTGCATTTGGATCATTTGGTTCAGTCTGTTTAGCTTTTTCCATCCATATTTCAAATAACTTAATTGGGTCATCTAAATTTAAAAAGCAGCTGTTGATACCAAGTTGGTTTTTTTCATTCATAATTTAAACAAAATAATCTATATAATATAAATAATGTCATTTAACACTTTTGGAAAGCTATTTCGTTTCACAACTTGGGGTGAATCTCACGGTCTTGCTATTGGCTGTATAGTTGACGGTTGTCCTCCAAACATAAATCTAGATGAAAAAGATATTCAATTAGAATTAGACAAAAGAAAACCTGGACAATCAAAATTTACCACACAAAGAAAAGAAGACGATAAGGTCCAAATACTTTCAGGTGTATTTGAAGGAAAAACTACTGGCACACCAATTTCTCTAATTATTTATAATAAAGACATGAGATCTAAAGATTATGGAAATATAAAAGATAAATTTAGACCAGGTCATGCGGACTTTACCTATTTCAAAAAATATGGAATTAGAGATTATAGAGGTGGAGGAAGATCTTCAGCTAGAGAGACAGCCTCAAGAGTTGCGGCTGGTGCTATAGCTAAACTAGTACTTCAAAAAAAATTAGGAAAAAAATTTAAAGTTATAGGTGCTGTCACTCAATTAGGAATCTTAGGATGTGATACGTCACAATGGAATGATAAAATTATTTCAAAAAATCCATTCTTTTGTCCAGATAAGTCCATGATTAAATTATGGGAAAAATATTTACTTGGTGTAAGAAAATCAGGGTCATCATGTGGAGCTGTAATAGAGGTTAGAGCAAGAGGTATTCCAGCGGGTCTTGGTGCGCCTATTTATTCAAAATTAGATTCTGACATTGCATCAGCTTTTATGAGTATTAATGCAGTTAAAGGAATAAATGTTGGCGCTGGGATGAATTCTGCACAACTAAGTGGTGAACAAAACTCAGATGAAATATCATCCAAAAATAATAAATTAAAATTTAACTCTAACAATGCAGGCGGTATCTTAGGAGGAATTTCTTCAGGGCAAGAAATAATAGCATCATTTGCAGTTAAACCGACATCTTCAATTTTAACTACAAGAAAAACGATTAATAAATTTGGAAAAAACACTACAATATCTGTTAAAGGAAGACATGACCCTTGTGTAGGAATTAGGGCTGTTCCAGTTGGAGAAGCAATGATGAATTGTGTTTTATTAGATCACTATCTGATGAATCAGGCTCAGTGCGGATAGCTTGTTAGTTTTTTACTACTCTAATTGAATCCTTTTTAAATAAAACTTCTAATACTTTTTTTGTGATTTGAGGACTATTCAGTCCAGCAATATCATACATTTTTTTTGGATTATCTTGCTCTATAAATTCATCTGGAAGAGTCATCGATCTAAATTTTAATCCTTTATCGAATATTCCTTTTTCGGCTAATAAGTTTTTAACATGGGAACCAAAACCTCCTATAGAACCTTCTTCAATTGTAATCATCAATTCATGTTCTCTTGCAGATTTTAAAATTAAATCTTCATCTAAAGGTTTAGCAAATCTTGCATCTATAATTGTTGTTGAAATACCCTTTGCTTTCAATTCTTCTGCTGCTACTTTACATTCTTCAAGTCTAGTTCCTAAACTTAGTAAACAAACCTGAGTTCCTTCTTGAATAATTTTTCCTTTACCTATCTCTATTTTTTCCTCTATTGAAGGAAGCTCAGCTCCAATACCAGTTCCCCTAGGATATCTTATTGCACTGGGTTTATCATTAATATCAACCGAAGTATTAATCATTTTTACTAACTCAGCTTCATCACTAGCTGCCATCACAATAAAATTTGGTAAAGTTGACAAATAAGTAATATCAAAAGACCCTGCATGCGTTGATCCATCTGCACCAACTAATCCAGCTCTATCAATTGCAAATCTTACAGGAAGGCTTTGTATTGCCACATCATGCACAACTTGATCATAAGCTCTTTGAAGAAAGGTAGAATAGATAGCTGCATAAGGTTTATACCCTTCTGTTGCAAGACCTGCAGCAAAAGTAACGGCATGCTGCTCGGCAATACCCACGTCAAACATTCTTTTTGGAAATTCCTTACCAAAAATATCCATACCTG
>QCGU01000006.1 GCA_003278165.1 Pelagibacteraceae bacterium AG-390-A02 | reverse complement strand
AAAAACTTTTTAAGTAACAAAACTATCAACCTTACATCTGTTTTAAATGGCGCTTCAATTATTGGTTGTAATAATGAACATTTTGGCAGAGCTGAAAATGTCATAGCGCCTGGTAAAGGAAAAAATATGGGAGATGGTTGGGAAACAAGAAGAAGTAGAGGAAAAAACTTTGATTGGCTTATAATAAAATTTGGAAAACCAGGATTAATAAAAAAATTAGAGATAGATACCCATCATTTTAAAGGAAACTATCCAGATAGTTGTTCAATTCAAACTGCAAGTATTTCAAAAAATCTGTCCAATAAATCAATTGTCAATAATTCAAAAAATTGGAAGTTTATTTTAAATAAGTCAAAGCTGTCAGCTCACAAGAAACATATTTTTAAAAAATTCCTAATTATAAGAAATAAGGAAAATTATCTTAAAATAAATATCTATCCAGATGGTGGAATTTCAAGAATAAGGGCATTCGGAAATTTTGTGAAATGAAATTAATAAAAGCAAAAAAAATAACTAAAAAAAATTTTTCTAAATTTGGTCAATTAATAGATACATCTAAAAAAAATCCTATAAATATTAATGATGGTTATGCAAAAAGATTTGATAATTTAATCAATATAGATACTTCTAAAAAAAAAGGAAAAGCAATAGTTAGTATTTTTAAAGCAAAAAAAAGAAAGTTTCCTATGAAAATTGACATGATGGAAAAACATCCTTTAGGAAGCCAAGCCTTTATACCAATGGAGGATACAAAATTTTTAGTATTTGTAGCACCAAGAGGAGATAAACCAGATGTAAATAAAATTCAATCCTTTGTAGTCCCCAAACAAACTGGCGTAAATTACAATGCTGGTATTTGGCACTTTCCACTGATTTCTATGAAAAATATGAATTTTCTAATTGTTGATAGAAAGGGAAAAGGAAACAATCTTGTAATTTATAAATTTAAAAAAGATAAAATTATTTTAAAAAAATGAAAAAAAAATATCCAAGAGATTTGGTAGGATATGGTTCCAAAAAAGTTAAGGTAAGATGGCCTGGTAATGCTAAGTTGGCTTTACAATTTGTACTTAATTATGAAGAAGGAGCTGAGAATTGTACCCTTCATGGTGATAAAACTTCAGAAGTATTTTTGTCAGAAATTATAGGAGCAAAACCAATTAAAGGACGACACCTAAATATGGAGTCAATTTATGAATATGGATCAAGAAGAGGCTTTTGGAGAATTCACGATTTATTTAATAAAAAAAAAATTCCACTTACTATTTTTGGAGTTGGTATGGCCTTAGAGAGAAATAAAGAAGTTTGTTCAGCTATAAAAAAAGCAAATTATGAAGTTGCTAGTCACGGGTGGCGATGGATTGATTATCAAAATGTATCAAAGAAAAAAGAAAAGAATGATATGAAACTTGCAATAAAATCTATAAAAAAAATTTTTGGCACTCAACCTGCTGGTTGGTACACTGGCAGGTGTAGTACAAATACTTTAGATTTAGTAATTGATAATGGTAATTTTTTATACTGTAGCGATACATACAGTGATGATCTTCCTTATTGGATAAAAAAAGGTAATAAAAAACAACTCATGGTTCCTTACACGCTTGATAACAATGATATGAGATTTGCAACCAATCAAGGTTTTAATTCAGGTGAACAATTTTATAATTATTTAAAAGATAGTTTCGATGCTCTTTATGAGGAAGGAAAAACCTCACCAAAAATGATGTCTGTTGGCTTGCATTGTAGATTAATTGGAAGGCCTGGTAGAATACAATCACTTAAAAAATTTTTAAATTATATTTATAAATTTAAGGATATTTGGATTTGCAAAAGAGTGGATATAGCAAAGCATTGGATAAAAAATTATAGTTAAAATTTTTATTATTGTTCTGCAGCTATAGAAGTATAATGAGCAACTGCCTCTATTTCCTCATCAGTTAGTATACCCTCCATTGCAGGCATTACTCCTATACCGTTTCTAACTGCCATTATAATTCTTTGAATATCAGGTCTGATTTCATTTAAATTTGGACCAACCATTGCGTTCGATCCAGCATCTGAGAGCATATGGCATGCTGCACAATTACCAGCTCCTAGAAAAACTTCTTTTCCTACATTAAACAATTCATCAGCATTAACATAAATATTTGATGAAAAGAGCATTATAAAGAAAGCTATAAAATATTTTAAAAATAATTTTTTCACTATAAATTTGGTATCATAAATAAAAAAAACTAAAAAGATAAATCTCTTTAATGGAAAAACAGATCAAAAGAACAATTTTAGAACAGGCAAGAGACTGGTTCGAATCTGATAGAAAAGTAATACTTGCAAGAGTAATACAAACATGGGGTTCTTCTCCTTGTCCAGTTGGAAGTGACATGATTGTTAACGACAAAGGCGAATTTTTTGGATCTGTTTCCGGAGGATGTGTTGAATCAAATGTAATAGAAGAATGCTTAGATTTGTTAAAAAATAATAATTCATTTAAGCAATTAGAATTTAAAGTATCTGATGATAACGCGTGGAATGTAGGCCTTGCCTGTGGAGGTGAAATCAAGATTTATATTGAGAAAATAAATTCATGAAATTAGAAATACTCAATGAAATAATTCAAAAAAAATCTTCTAGTCAAAATTTTGCTTTACTTACAAATCTGACAAATGGAAATAGTGAAATTTTTGAATTTGGTAAATTTTTAAGTAATGATTTTGAAAGTTATAAAAAACAAATAGAGAATTATCATAGTTTAAAAAAAAATGGAGTAATTGATGGTACTCAAATATTCATTCAAAATTTTACAAAACCAATAGAGGTTATTATAGTAGGAGCAGTTCATATTGCTCAATATTTAGTTGATTTATTTAAAAATCTGAATTTTGTAATCACAATAGTTGATCCTAGAAAATTTTTTATTACTGCCGAAAGATTTCCAGATGTAAAAATTATAAATGATTGGCCTGAAGAAATTTTTAAGAAATTAGAAACAGACTCTAATAATGCTTTAATCACTTTAACTCATGATCCAAAAATAGATGATCCAGCATTAAAGCATGCGCTGAAAAATAAATTTTTTTATATTGGGGCGCTTGGAAGCAAAAAAACTCATACCAAAAGATGTCAAAGGTTAAAGGAGAGTGGATTTACTCAAGAGGAAATAGCTTCTATACACGGCCCAATAGGCATTAAACTTGGAGGAAAATCTGGTCCTGAAATAGCTCTCTCAATTGTTTCTCAACTTGTTCTGGAGTCTAACAAATTATTATTGAACTCTAAAAAATAAAAAAATAAATTGATTAAATGAAAAAAGGTTACGTAGTTTGTGTTTACGAAAATATAAAAGACCAAGAACTTTTAAATAATTATGCATCAAAATCAAAAAGTGCTGTTGACAAATATAAGGGTATTTTTTTGGTAAGAGGAGGAAATAAGATTACAACTGAAGGAAAAGAATTTGTTAGAACAGTAGTAATCGAATTTGAAACATTTGATATAGCTAAAAATTTTTTTTACTCAGAAGAATATCAAGCTGCACATGCTATCTTGGCTAATAGTGTTATTAGAAATCATCAAATAATCGAAGGTACTTAATATTGTATTGGTTCGGGATCAATGCTTCTCCATAAATACCAAGTAGCAACTGAACAATACGGTGAAAATCTTTTATTCAGTAACCTTACATAAGATTCTGGTGGTAAATATTTCTTATTATAATTTTTTGAAATAGCTCTTAATAAACCAATATCTTGTATGGGCCAAATATTAGGACGATTGTAAGTAAACAATAAAATCATTTCAGCTGACCATCTTCCAATTTGTCTTAATTTAGAAAGATAAATTATAGCATCTTCATCTGACATACTTGGAATTATTTTTGGATTAAATGTTTTACTTAATACTTGTTCTGCTAAACTTTTTATACCTTTTACTTTTTGTCTACTTAATCCACAGCTTTTTAATTGAGAGCTAGAGAGTTTGCTTACTGTTTTTGCATTAATTTTATTTTTACACTTTTTTTTAAACTTTAAAAAAACTGAGTTAGCAGCAGCTACACTAATTTGCTGACCAATAATACTTTTACAAAGAGAGAAAAAAACATCTCTTCTTGATGTAAGAACGGTTTCTGATGGTGACTTATATTTTTTAATTAGAGAAGACATAATTTTATCTTTTTTTGACAGATATCTTTTAGCTGTGTTCCAGTATGGAGGAATTTTACTCATGACGTGAAACAGATAACTTTTTTTTCAAATACATCTCTCTTCTAAATATAATAATAGATGAAACAATAACCAATAAAGCACCTAATAAAGTTTTAGAAGTTGGTATTTCATTCCAAATAAAATATCCAAATATTATTGCAAATACTAATCCAAGATATTTTAAAGGAGAAACCAAACTCACTTCTGAATATTTATATGATTGTGATAGCCATAAATTTGCAAGACCACCTAATATACCAACCATTGATAGCAAAAATAAATCAAGTAAAGTTGGCAAGATCCATCCCTGATAAAATGATAAAAAACTTAGAAGCATTATCGAGAATGAAAAGAAAAAACTAATTAACCAGGCAGGCTCGGTTGAGGATAATTTTCTTATAGCAATAGCAACATAAGATAGACCTAAGCAAAAAATAATTGGATAAATATAATATAAATTTAAAGAGCTAAAGCCTGGTTCAGTTATGAAAATTATACCAACAAATCCAACTAAAACCGCTAACCATCGATAAAGTCCCACTTTTTCATTTAATAAAAAAATTGAAAATATAGTTATAAATATTGGTGCTGCAAAAGAAATACTTACAACCGTTGCTAAAGGTAAATTTCTTAATGCTACAAATATAGAAACTAAAGCAATTAATCCTGCCAAACATCTTTTAAAATGAAGAAATGGTCTAGTTGTTTTATAAAAATCTAAATATCTGTCTTTAGGAATAAGAAATAAAATAGGAATTATTCCACAAAATCCCCTGAAAAATAATACTTGTCCAACAGGATAGTCATCAGACCATTTAACAATCACATCCATAAGTGAAAATGCACATACCGATATGAACATATAAAAAAAGCCTAATTGATTTTTTGATAGCATATGATTAACTCTAAATTAATTAAGTTAATAATCAATGGAAATAGCAATTTTAGGATTGGGGTGTTTTTGGGGACCAGAAATTAAGTTTAGTAAACTTGATGGAATTATAAAAACAGAAGTAGGTTATTGTGGAGGTAACAATGCTGAAACAAATTACAAAGAAGTATGCTCTGGTACAACTAATCATGCTGAGGTGGTTAAGTTAGATTTTGATCCAAAAGTTATATCTTATGAAAAAATTCTTGAATATTTTTTTGAAATTCATGACCCAACAACCTTAAATTCCCAAGGACCAGATTTTGGAACTCAATATAGAAGTGAAATATTTTATTTAAATGATCAGCAAAAAATTATTGCTGAAAAAATGGTAGAAAAAGAAAACCTCAAATTATCAGGAAAAGTTGTAACTAAAACCTCTTTAGTTAAAAATTATTGCCCAGCTGAAGAGTATCATCAACGATATTTGGAAAAAAGATAAAATGTCATTAGTTGATACAAATTGGTTAGAAAATAATATTGAAAAAGTAAAAATTATTGATTGTTCATGGCATATGCCTCAAACTCAAAGAAACGGTTTTGACGAGTATAATAAAGAACATATTACAAATGCTATTTTTTTTGATTTAGATAAAAATTCTAAATTAGATACTGATTTACCTCATATGCTAACTGATAGTAAATCTTGGGAAAAAATAATGAGTAATATGGGTATAGAAAATAATGATAGAATAGTAGTTTACGATAACTCTGATGTTATTAGCTCTTGTAGATGTTGGTACAATTTAATTTATTATGGTCATGATCCTAAATTAGTTCATATTCTAGATGGTGGATTAAAAAAATGGAAAATAGAAAATAAATCTACAGATAATAAAAATGTAATCACTCAAATTTCTAAGTATACATGTAAAGAAAATATAGAACTTGTTAAAAATAAAAAACAAATAGATGAAAATATCGATAAGCAAGAATTTAATGTTGTTGATGCAAGAAGTAGAGAAAGATTTGAAGGCAAAGTTGCGGAGCCAAGAAAAGGTTTAAGAAGTGGATCAATAAAAAATTCTTTTTGTTTACCCTTTTCTGAATTAATAAATGAAGACCACACTTTTGTTAGTAAAGACAAAATAATGGAAAAATTTAAGTCTTTTAAATTTGACCAGGATAAAAATATAGTATTTTCATGTGGTTCTGGAGTGACCGCAAGTGTATTGGCACTAGCTTATTCTTTAATAAATGCTAAATATATGCCGACCATTTATGATGGTTCTTGGGCGGAGTATGGAAAAAACTAAAATATGAAAACATCAACAAAAATAACAAGTATAGTAATTATATTCTTCTTAATCATTGCTACGGTGATCATAGGTCGAACAATGATTGGAAATCATTTTAAGAAAAAATTTAGTAAAAGACCTCCCCCTGGAATAATAGTAACTACTACTCAAGAAAGAGTTTTTGAAAATGTAGTTAGTACCTATGGGACTGCAGCTCCAATTAAAACACAGTCATTTAAGGTTGAGAAGTATGAAATTCTTAAACCAATAAATTTTAACAAAAAGGTTAAAAAAGGTGATGTTATTGCCAATCTAAAAAATAGAAAAATTATCGCTCAATTTGATGGAGTTATTGGAAAAAGAGAATTCTCTGAAGATTTAGAAGTATCAAAATCTTCTTTATTAATTAATCTTGAGGATACTAGCTCACTATATTGTGATGTTGATATACCTGAAATTTTTGTTCCATTTATAAAAGTTGGTTTGCCTGTTGATATAAAATTCTCAGGATACAAAAATAAAATTTACAAAGGTGAAGTTGATTCTTTCGCAAGCAGAATAAGTCAAGACACCAGATCTTTAGCTACAAGAATTAAGATGAACAATAAATCTGGAGAAATATTACCAGGTTCATTTTTAGAAATTTCAATTAAGTATAATGTAAGAGATGGTTTAAGTGCACCTGATACAAGTACAATAGTCGAAGGTGAGAATATATTTATATATAAAGTTGACGAAAAAAATAAAGTAATGAAAACTAACGTTACTATAGGTGATAGATATTTAGGATTTGTAGAGATTTTAGATGGATTAAATAAAGGTGATAAAATTGTTGCAGAGGGAACAAAAAAAGTTAGACCAAACTTAACGATCAGACCTATTGAAAAAGGTGCAAAGAAAAAACAAGGAAATTCTGGCTGGGGTAAAAAAAAGGGATCCAAAAAAGGTGAAGAAAAAAAAGGTAAATTTGATTGGTTAAAAAATATTTTTAAAAAATCTGAAAAAGAAAAAAAATAATTAAATGTATATAACCGAAGTTAGTATTAAACGTCCTGTTGTTGCTTGGGTAATGTCTTTAATACTAATTATTTTTGGGATATTTGTATTTGCAGAGCTACCTGTTCGAGAACTTCCAGATGGAATACAGCCTCCAGTAGTTCAGGTTCAAACAGATTATAAATCAGCATCAGCAGAAATTGTTGACGAAGAAATTACGCAAAAACTTGAAGATGTTATAGGCGGTGCAGAAGGTATTAAAAACATAGACTCTAGCTCTTTGAATGGAAGAAGCAGAATTAATATTCAATTTAATACTGATATAGACTTAGACGACGCAGCAAATGACATTAGGGAAAGAGTTGCGCGTGTTGTTGATAATTTACCTAGCGAAGCTAATCCACCTCAAATTTTAAAACAAGCTGCAGGTTTTACAACTACTATGTGGGTAGCACTGACATCTCCTACATGGAACGATCTAGATCTTGGAGATTATGCTGAAAGATATCTTATAGATGCATTTTCAAGTGTTCCAAATGTTGGTAGAATTTTAGTTGGTGGACTAAGAGAGCTTAGTGTAAGAGTTTGGATAGATCCTATCAAATTAGCAGCCAATAACTTGACAATTCAAGAAGTTGAAAGAGCTTTAAGAAATGAAAATCTTAATATTCCTGCTGGTACTTTAGAAGCAAATAATAAAGATTTGACTTTAAATATAGATAAATCTTATTCGAACATAGACACTATAAAGCAACTACCTCTAAGAAAAAATAAAGACAAAGTAGTAATACTTTCTGATGTAGCAAATGTTGAATTTGGACCTGTTTCAGAAAAAACGTTATTCAAAGCACAAAGTAAAAATGCACTAAACCTAAAAACTGTTGGAATTGGTATTTATGCTAAAAGTGGGGCTTCAACAGTAGAGTTATCAAATCAAATTAAAGTTAAAATAAAAGAGCTTAATAAATCACTGCCAGATGGATTAAATTTGGAAATAGCTTTTAATAGAGCAACATATATTGGTGCTGCAATCGAAGAAGTTTACAAAAGTTTAATTATTGCTTTTGTTTTGGTAGTTTTAATTATTTATCTTTTTCTTGGAAACCTTAAAGCTGTCATAGTACCAGCTGTAGCTCTTCCAGTAAGTTTGATTGGTTCATTTCTTGGATTGTATATTTTCGATCTTTCCATAAATATTTTTGTATTATTAAGTTTTATTTTAGCAATAGGAATAATTACTGACGACTCTGTAATTATGACTGATGCTATTTATACTAGAATAGAAAATGGAGAAACACCTCTAGTTGCTGCTTACAAAGGTTCAAAACAAATTACTTTTGCTATTATTGCAACTACTTTAATTTTAATTGCAGTGTTCTTACCACTAATTTTTATTAAAGGAATATCTGGAACATTATTCAAAGAGACAGCGATAGCATTATCATTTTCGATTGTAGTATCGTCTTTTGTTGCATTAACTCTATCTCCAATGCTTGGAAGTAAATTTTTAAATAAAAAGGAAAAAATTAATTTTTTAGTTAAAAAATTTAACAATGTATTTAAATCTTTTACAGGATTTTACATTGATTCACTTAAGTATTGGATAAACAGGCAAAAAACAATTTCGATATTTATTATTTTTATAATTGCTGCATCTGCATATCTTTTTAGTTTTTCAAAAAAAGAATTATTGCCTATGGAAGACAGAGGTTCTTATTTAATAATAGGTTCAACAGATGAAGGTAGTTCATTTGAGTATACTCAAGAAAAAGCTCAGATAATTGAAGGTAGAATATTGAGATTACTACAAGCAGAAGATAGCCCATATGAAAGACTAATTATGAGAGTTCCTGGCTTTGGAAGATCTGCAACGACTTATAATACTTTTATAATAATTGCTTTACTCGACGAATGGAAAAATAGAGAAAAAAATAGTCAAACAGTATTAAGAGAAGCTATTGGACAAGTAGTTTCAGTTCCAGAAACTTTTGCTTTTCCAATATCCCCACAAGGAATAAGAGTTTCAAGCTACAATAAACCAGTTCAAATGGTTATTTATGGAACGAGCTATGAAGAATTAGAAGACATTCAAAACAGTGTACTTAGAGAATTAAGAAAAAATAGAAACATGTTCAGAATTGAAAGTGATTACACAAAAAACAAACCTGAAGTTAAATTAATCACCAACAAAAATCGAGCTAATGACTTAGGTGTATCTACAGAGAATATTGGTAGAACTCTTGAGACACTTTATGGGGGAAAAAGAGTTACTTCCTTTAGTAAGGAAGGAAGAGAGTACCCTATAATCTTACAGCAATATTTAGCTGATAGACGTGACCAAGACGGCTTATCAAAAATATTTGTAAGATCTGAAACAACAGGAAAACTAGTTTCTGTGGCAAGTCTTGTGGAATTTGAGGAAAAAGGAACTGCGGAGGCATTACCAAGATACAATCGACAAAGAGCTGTTACAATTTCAGCTGCACTTTCAGAAAATTATACTCTTACTGAAGCTGTTAAATATTTAGAAGATGTAATGATAAAAGTTGCACCCCAAAACCAGATTACTTGGAAAGGAAAATCAGAAGAATTAAAAGAAACAACAAATGAAATATATTTGATTTTTGCTTTAGCTTTATTGACTGCATATTTGGTTATGGCAGCAACATTTAACTCTTTTGTTCACCCTTTCATAATTATTTTAACAGTTCCTTTAGCTGTATTTGGTGGTTTAGTATTTATTTTATTTTTAAATAGTTCTATCAATATTTTTTCACAAATTGCCCTTATCATTCTTATTGGTATTTCAACAAAGAATAGTATTTTAATCGTCGATTATGCTAACCAAATAAGAACAACAGGTGTTAAAATTCAAGAAGCATTATTACAAGCCTGTAAGCTTAGAATAAGACCTATTATAATGACATCATTAAGCACTATGATTGCTATGATACCTTTGGTTATCGGAAATATAGGTCCTGGTGCTGGAGAAGGATCAAGATTAGCAGTTGGAGCAACTATTTTAGGTGGAATGATTATATCAACATTCTTTACTCTATATGTAACCCCTACAATGTATTTAGCATTAGCAAAAAATACTAAGCGTATTGATGCTGTAGATATAGAGCTAAAAAAACAACTAAATTAAAAAATAATATACTTACTTGTAGTTAATTTATTTTTACAATCTAATAATTGTTTTTTATAAATATTAGACTGTTTCTCAACTCTTTTAGCTAACTTAATAACCTTGTTATTTTTTTTATAATTCTTATAATTCCCCCACCCCTCATGGTAAGCAACATATTGTCTAAAAGCATCTTTCTTCGAAACTTTTAAAATTTTTTCAGTTTTGTTTGTGTACCAACCAATAAAATCAACGCTGTCCTTAAATCTTGTCCTTGTAGCAAATTTATTACCTGTTTCTTCTTTATATTGTTTCCAAGTGCCTTTAACCGCTTGAGAATATCCAAAAGAACTGGAAGGTCTTTTGTAAGGAATAACTTTAAATATTTTTTGTCTTGGTGGTTTTGCCAACCAATCAAAGCTGGACTCCATCTTTATAATAGCTAATTGCAAATACACGGGTGTACCCCACTTTGCTTCTGTTTTTTTAGCGTGTTTGTACCACAAATATCTTTCATTAAATATTGAACAACCATCAGACACATTCTTTGGTATTGAAGAACAACCAACTAAAAGAAAAAAAAATATATAGCTAATTTTTATAATTCTCATTTTTTATTAAAAAAAAACTAAAGAAGATTACTATAATTACACCAATTAAATTTCCAAATAAATCAGATAATTCAAAACTTCTCTCTGGAATTATAAAATGAAAAAGTTCTAAAATTATTGAAAGTGAAATTAAATAAATACTTAAAATTTTAAATACCGATCTTCTTTTGAAAGTCAAAAATCCTACTACTGAAAGAATAAAAAATGCATAAAGATGATTTGAAGATACTACAAAATCAGAGGTTATTTGTGGTTGTTTTAGACAATCATCGTATAAATAACATCCTAAAAAACTTCCAGGAAATAAATATAGAAATATTAATACAAAGTTGAAAAAATAAAATATTAACTTATATCTTGAAAAAATATTAATCATTATTGTAATAGTTTTATTTATCAAATTGTTCTAAAAGATAAACACATGAGTTATTTAATTTTAGTCAGACACGGTCAAAGTGTTTGGAATTTAGAAAAAAAATTCACTGGTTGGGTAGATGTTGATTTGACAGAAAATGGTAAATCTGAAGCAAAAAAAGCAGGTGAATTAATTAATAAAAATAATCTAAAAATAGATCTTTATTTCTCTTCTGTTCAATTAAGGGCCAAAAATACGCTAAAAATTATCCAAAATGAATTAGAGGATAATAAAAATCCTACTCAAGCATGGGAACTAAACGAAAGACATTATGGTGCGCTTACTGGTCTAAACAAAGACGAAATGAAGATAAAATTGGGGGAAGATAAGGTACATCAGTTTAGAAGGTCTTGGGATTTAAGACCTGATCCTCTAGACAAACAAAATCCATATCATCCATCTAATATAGAAATTTATAAAAATATTCCTGAAGATAAAATACCTAGTACAGAGTCTCTAAAAGACACTTATGAGAGAGTAATAGATTTTTACAAAAAGAAAATTGAAATCATAAATGATAAAAATATTTTAATTTCTGCACATGGAAATTCAATTAGAGCTCTTTGCAAGTACCTATTTAATTTAGATAATGATGTAATTTCAAAATTAGAAATACCAACAGGTAATCCTTTACTCATTGAAGTAAATGGAGATAAAAAAGTTTTAAATGCTAAATATTTAGACTCTGATAGAGCTAAAGATCTTTTAGTTTTTTGAAGATTTCCAAATTAGTTAAATGATAAAAACTTTGTTTGCTTTCATATCCATATAAATCTTTGGAATCAATCAATTTGTCCCAAATTTTAGAGATTGAAAATTTTTCATTAGTTTCATTTTTAAACAATTTTTTACTTAATATCTGACAGCCGATGTAAATATAATTTTTATCTAATTCCTTAGTAATAAGATTATTTTCTAAATTGAAGTCACCCTTTAAATTTTTATCAAAACTTAAATTTTTGTTTACCAATAAAAGAATATTTTTTAATTTTTCACTAAAATAGAACTCTTCCATTTTATTAATTTCATCAAAATACTCCTTTGTCCAAACAGTATCAGGATTAAAAACTATAAAATCATTTTCATTAGAATGCTTAATTAAATTTAAAATACCGCCCCCAGTATCTAGAATTTCTTTTCCATCCTCTATAATTTCAATATCAATATCAAAATTGTTATCTTTAAAAAATTTTGGAAAATGATCTTTTAAATAAAATGAATTTATTAAAATTTTCTTAATTCCCAAACTTTTAATCAATTGGATGCACTTTTCTAATATTGTTACATTATGTAACTCTAACAATGGTTTGGGTGTATCTAATGTTATTGGGTTTAATCTTTTTCCATATCCTGCACATAATATTAACGCTGTATTTATTTTCATAATTTAATTGATAAATTCTGGAAAATTGTTTTTTAATAATAATTTTAAATCCTTAAAAATCTTATTTTGTTTTAATCTGTAGTCTATCATTTTCCACGCATAAGGTATTAATTGAGTATATTTTTTTTTATCATCTCTATAAGCAAGCCTTGTAAAAATTCCAATAATTTTTAAATTTCTTAGAACTGATAGTATTTCAAAGTCTTGTTTAAATTTAATTAAGTTAATTTTTTTATTGGTTTTTATGTAATAATCAAAAATCTTTTTTTTTAATCTGTTATTAGTTTTCAATCTAACATCATCTATCAATGATGCTAAATCATAAGCCTTATTTCCAATAAGAGCGTCTTGATTGTCAATTAAACTAATTTGATTTTTAAAATACATTAAATTTGAAACATGAAAATCCCTGTGCACAAAAGTAATATTTTTATTATCAAGTTTAGATAACAATTTATTTATCTCGTTTTTAAATTTTTTTTTGAATAAAGATTTATTTTTATTTAATTTTTTTTCAACATACCAGTCGCTAAAAAGTTTTGCTTCATTATATAGAATTTTATTTTTATATAATTCAAGTTTGTAATTTTGATTTAAAAAATTTTTTATCTTTTTAGTTTTTATACTTTGTAATTTATTCAGTATATGAATAATATTTTTAAAAAATAAAAACTTATTTTTTTTTTTATTTTTTAAAACTTTAAATAATGAGACATTTCCGAAATCCTGAATTTCAATAAAGTTTTTTTTGTAATCATGACTAATCAGATTTGGTGCGGAAATTCTATTTTTTATTAAAATTTTGTTGACTGCATCATAAATTAATAAATTTTTTTTTTTTTCTTTTTTTGCATAAACAACAATAGAGTTATTTTTTTTACTTCTATAAAATGTTCTAAATGATGCATCCCCTTTAATTTTTTTCAAATCTTTTGAATTTTTCATTCTAGTATATTCTTAATCAATGCCTGTGATTTCAACACTTCTATTATTTAGCTCATTTTCATAGTTAAATTTTAATTCTATAACTTTTTCCTGGATATCTTTAACTAACTCTGGCCACTCAACAAAAGTAATTAAATTATTATCTTTTTCAAATATGTTTAGATCATTAGTATCTCTTTTATTTTTAATCCTAAATAAATCGTAATGTTTTATCTTCTTGGGACCTGCTTGATATTCATTTAATAAATTAAATGTTGGGCTTGAAACTTCTGTAATTGGAAAATCTGAACTTTTTTGAAATTCATTAATCAAATATTTTATAAATGTAGTTTTGCCTACACCCATTTCACCATACAAAAATATAATTTCTCCACCTTGTAAAAAATTTTTAAAACTTTCTGCTAAAACTTTTGTTGTTTCTTCTGAACTTATATCGATCTTGCTATTTTTAATAGCGATAGGCATCTGGTTTGAATGGGCCTTCTGTTCCAACACTTATGTAATCTGCTTGTTCTTTTGATAATTTTGTTAATTTAGCCCCAACTTTTTTCAAATGTAATGTTGCTACTTTTTCATCTAAGTGCTTGGGTAAAACATAAACTTTATTTTCATAATTTTTATGGTTATGCCAAAGTTCTATTTGAGCAATTACTTGATTGGTAAAAGATGCACTCATTACAAAACTTGGGTGTCCGGTTGCACAACCTAAATTAACTAATCTTCCTTCAGCTAAAAGGATAATTCTTTTTCCACTTGGTAATTCGATTTCGTGTACTTGGGGCTTAACTTCCGTCCATTTATAATTTTTCAATGCCTCAACTTGAATTTCATTATCGAAATGTCCAATATTGCATAAGATTGCTCTATCTTTCATATCTCTCATATGATCAGCTGTAACTATATCTTT
Source organism: Pelagibacteraceae bacterium AG-390-A02 (assembly GCA_003278165.1). Taxonomy (GTDB): domain Bacteria; phylum Pseudomonadota; class Alphaproteobacteria; order Pelagibacterales; family Pelagibacteraceae; genus Pelagibacter. The sequence continues at coordinate 36,979 of QCGU01000006.1, read as the reverse complement.
ATTTCCAGTTGCAGTAACAACTATGTCTGCTCTGCTAATAGCTTCTTCCATTAAAACTACTTCATAACCTTCCATTGCTGCCTGAAGTGCGCAAATAGGATCTGCTTCAGTAACAAGAACTCTAGCACCACTTTGTCTTAAAGATGCGGCACTTCCTTTTCCAACGTCACCAAAACCAGCAACTATTGCAATTTTACCCGACATCATAACATCAGTAGCTCTTCTGATACCGTCAACTAAACTTTCTCTACATCCATATAAGTTATCAAACTTAGATTTCGTTACAGAGTCATTAACGTTTATTGCAGGAACTAATAGAGAATTATCTTTCTCCATTTTATTTAATGCTTTAATTCCAGTTGTAGTCTCCTCTGAAACACCTTTTATATCTTTCATTAAATCTTTGTATTCATTGTGCATGATGGCAGTTAAATCTCCCCCATCATCTAATAACATGTTGGGTTTCCAATCAGGTTTTCCAACTATTGTTTGTTTAATACACCATAAGTACTCTTCTTCTGTTTCACCTTTCCATGCATAAACAGGAATTCCAGCTTTTGCTATTGCTGCTGCAGCATGGTCTTGTGTAGAAAATATATTGCAAGATGACCATCTTACTTCTGCTCCAAGATCTACTAATGTCTCAATTAGTACTGCTGTTTGGATAGTCATATGGAGACATCCGATAATTCTAGCGCCTTTTAAGGGCTTTTCTTTTGAATACTCTTCTCTTAATGCCATTAAACCAGGCATTTCACTTTCTGCTATAGAAATTTCTTTTCTTCCAAATTCAGCTTGAGAAATATCTTTTACTTTAAAATCATCCATAGCGAGCTTTATACATTTAAGTTCTATTTTATCAACTAAAGATTACATACTAGGAAATTGTATTTCTATCAATGCTCCTTGCTTATCTAGTCTATTGGATGCTTCAATTTTTCCATCATGAAGTTCGACTAAATTTTTTACAATATTCAGACCTAAACCTGAATGCTCACCAAAATTTTCTGGTCTATTACTGTAAAAACGATTAAAAATTTTTGAAGTATCTTTCTCTTTAAATCCCTGTCCTTCATCTAAAATTTTAATTGTAACTTTTTTTTCTAATCCATTTGAAACGTCTACAATTACCTCGCTACCATCGTCACTAAATGAAATAGAATTATCTAATAAATTTGCAACGATTTGTTCAATCCTATTTTCAATTCCATTAATTAGATACTCTGACTTTCCATCGTTTTGATAGTTTATACTTATATTTTTTTTGAATTTATAAATGTTATTATAATCATCAACAACAGATTGGATTATTGGTTGTATATCTAATTTTTTCATTTGCTCTTTACTAAGAGCAACTTCATCTTTCAACATTTGTGAATAATCTGTAATTAATCTTTCAATTCTTTGTACGTCATGAGTAAGAATATCTAGAAGCTTGGTTCTTTGATTTATATCTTTTGTGTCTTTTAAAATTTCAGATGCACTTTTTAAAGATGCTAGTGGATTTCTTATTTCATGAACTAAATCTGTTGAGAAATTTTCTGCATGAGAAATTCGTTTTTGCAATTCATTAGTCATATCCTCCATTGAATTAGATAATAATCCTAATTCATCATTTCTATTCTTCAAATTTTCAATTCCTGTTTTACCAGAGTTTTTTTCTTTTACTTTGATTGTGTATCCAACTAAGTTTTGAATTGGTTTAATAAAATATCTGCTAAGTACAAAAGAAAAAATTAAAATTACAAAACCAACTGATATAGCCGTTCTAATTACAAATGCTCTTCTCTCATCTATAGCTGTCTTAATCTCATTGGCGTTCTCAGAGATAACTATAAAACCTAAATCATTTTCATCACTTTTTACATTTTTAACTGTTGTAACTTTAAATTGATTTAAATTATCTTCTGTAAATGTATAATAATTTCCATAGTTATCTGAATTGTTATACCTTTCTAATAAATCTTTAAATGAAGCCTTTGTTTCATTATTTTGAGAAGAATTATTTTCTTTGTTTTCATCTTTCTTGACTTCATCACTCAAACTTTCAAATTCAATTTTATCTAATCGTGTTGAAAAAGATCGTGGATCAAGATCTAAAGTATCAGTATCACCAATTAATTCTAATTTATTGTCAAAGAAAATAACTCTGTCTAAATTTTGAAAAATAAATCTTGTAGAAATTAAAAATTTTCTAATATCATTTTCCTGAAATTTTATTTTCAATCTTTTAATATTATCAGTCGTATTATTAATAATATTAATATGATCTTCAGATTTTTTTTTTAATAAACTTGGTTCAATATTTGTAAGATAAGTAAGTGTAAATAAACCAATAATTGTAAATATTACAAAGTTTATAAAAAGAAATTTTTTAAGAATAGAAAGTGTCTTTAAGTATTTACTAAACATCAGCTAACATTCCATCTATATCCACTACCATATCTAGTTTCAATAGCTGAAAAATCAGGATCTACTTTTTTGAATTTTTTTCTTATTCTTTTGACGTGACTATCAATAGTTCTATCTTCAATATCTGTATCTTCTCTGTAAGCAATATCCATTAGTTGAGCTCTTTCTTTAATTATTCCAGGTCTTTTTGCCAATTCTTTAACAATCAAAAACTCAGTAGTTGTCAATTTATCTGGTAACTGTTTGCCATTCCACTCACATTCAAGCTGAGATGGGTCAAGTTTTAATCTACCATGTGAAATTAAGCTTTTATTTTCTTCTAATGTATTGTTTGAATCTTTTTTTCTTAATTGAACTCTTATTCTTTCAATCAAAACTTTAATTGAAAATCCTCCAGATTTTTTTACAAAATCATCTGCACCTAATTTTAATCCTAGTAACTCATCAATTTCATCATCTTTGGATGTTAAAAATATTACTGGCAGAGAAGTTTTTTTTCTTAATTTTTTAAGCAATTCTTCTCCATCCATTTTAGGCATTTTAATATCAATAACTGCTAAGTCAGGTGGCATTCTAGTAAGACCGATTAATGCACTTTCTCCATCAATATATGTTTGAACTTTGAAACCCTCTTTTTCTAAAGCAATACTAAGACTAGTTAGTATGTTTCTGTCATCATCAATTAGAGCTATAGTTTGTGTTTGCATTTTTATTTTTTATATAAAAATATTAAATTGTTCTAAATTAGGCAATTAAATATAATTAGTGAAGCATTCCCCAATTATCACCAACATTTACATCAACTGTTAAAGGGGTAGAAAAGGAATGATAATCACTTTGAGTAACACTGGTCATCTCATTCTGTATTAACTTAACCATTGCCTTTTCCTCTTTTTTTGGGACTTCAAAAATAAGCTCGTCGTGTATTTGAAGAAGTATTTTTGATTTCAAATTTTTTTCTTCATTTAATTTTTTGTGTAATCTGATCATTGCTAACCTCATAACCTCAGATGCTGACCCTTGAATTGGAGCATTAATTGCTGCTCTCTCTTGAAAATTTCTAACATTAAAATTTTTATCATTTATTCCATTAAAATGAGATCTTCTTCCAAATATATTATTTACATAGCCATTTTTCCGGCAAAACTTAATTGTGCTATCCATATAAACTTTAATTTCAGGAAATTTAGCAAAATAAGATTCAAGAAATTCTTCAGCTTCGTAATTAGAAACATTTATTTGTTTCGCCAAACCATACTGAGAAATACCATAAATTATTCCAAAGTTTATTGCCTTAGCTTTTCTTCTGTGATCTTGATCTACCTTTTTGATATCAATGTTAAATATTTGGCTAGCTGTTAAAGAGTGAATATCCTCGTTATTTTTAAAAGCTTTTTTAAGTTCCTTAACATCTGCAAGATCTGCTAAAATTCTCATCTCAATTTGATTGTAATCTGCAGATATCAATAAATGATCTTTTTTAGCCTTAAACGCTTTTCTTATATCTTTTCCGTCTTCAGATTTAATTGGAATATTTTGCAGATTTGGATCACTTGAAGCTAATCTGCCTGTTGTTGTTGCTGCTAATAAAAACGATGTATGAACTCTTTTTGTATTTGGATTAATATGCTCTGGCAAAGCGTCTGAGTAAGTATTTTTTAATTTTGAAACTTGCCTCCAATCTAATACTAATTTTGGAAATTCATGGCCTTTGAAGGCTAAATCTTCTAAAACACTTGCACTTGTTGCAAAACTTCCTTTTTTTGTTTTTTTTGTCCCTGCAATCTTAAGGTCATTATATATAATTTCTCCCAATTGTTTTGGTGAAGCAATATTAAATTCTTTCTTGGAAATTTTAAAAACTTCTTTTTCAATTTTTTTGATTTTCTTATCAAATTTAGAGGAAAGAGAATTTAAAAATTTACTATCTACTTCAACACCTTCGATTTCCATAAATGCGAGTATTTTAATCAATGGTTTTTCAAAAATTTCATAGATATTAAATAATTTTTCAGATTTTAAGCTTTTGATAAACTTTTTATATAGCCTGAAAGTAACATCTGCATCTTCTGCTGCATAATTTTTTGCTGTTTCTAACTCTACTTCGCTAAAATTTATTTCTTTTTTACCAGTTCCAACGATTTCTTTGAATGAAATTGTCTTATGTCCTAGATGAATATCTGAAAGAGTATCCATATTATGTCTGTTTTTTCCAGCATCTAAAACATAAGACATAAGCATAGTATCTTCCATCGATGAAAGTGAAATGCCAAGTTTATAAAAAACTATAAAATCAAATTTAATATTTTGACCAATTTTTTTAACACTTGGGTCCTCTAATAAATTTTTCAATTTATTGATAACACTCTCTTTATTTAAACATTTCTGAGATTTATGACCAACTGGTATATAACAAGCTTTTCCAATTTTTGAACAAAGTGAAATTCCAACTAAATCAGCTTGATGGGGGTCTAACGAGTTTGTTTCTGTATCAACTGCAACCTCCCCTACTTCTTCAGCTTCTTCTATCCATTTATCAATTTCATTAATATCTGTAATTAAATGATAATCTTTATTATTAATTGGTTTTTGTTTTTCACTAGATTTGAAATTGTTTTCTGATCCAGATAACTTTGGTTCTCCATAAGCTGAGATTGCAGAGCTTAACAATCTGTTAAATTCCATTTCTCTTAAAAATTTATACAATTTATCTTTATCAACTTCTTTGAGTTTAAATTCTGTTAAGTTTTTATTTACTGGAGACTTGTTATCTAGAGTTACAAGTTTTTTACTAATTAAAGCTTTATCTTTATTCTCTATTAAAGTTTCTCTTCTTTTGTTCTGCTTAATCTCATGGGCAGAATCTAATAATTTTTCTAAAGTACCATATTTATTAATAAGTTCTGCGGCTGTTTTTACTCCTATTCCTGGGACACCTGGTACGTTGTCACTACTATCGCCAGCTAAAGATTGAACATCTATAACTTTTGAAGCATCAACACCAAACTTTTTAATTACATCTTCCTCGGTGATAAATTTATTTTTCATAGGGTCAAAAATTCGAACACCTTTTTTGTAAAGTTGCATTAAGTCTTTATCTGATGAAACGATTGTAACTTTAGCTCCCTTTTTAAGAATTTGATCAACATATGTGGCTATTAGATCGTCAGCTTCATAATTTGGTAAATCAACAGAAGGTAAGTTAAATGCTAAAACTGATTTTCTAATATATTCAAACTGAGGTGCCAAATCATCAGGGGCTTCTGATCGATTAGCTTTATAATCGCTGTAAATTTCATTTCTAAAAGTCTTTCTAGCAGAGTCAAAAATTACTGCAAAATGAGTTGGTTTTTGCAAATTTTGATCAGATTTTGAATCCTCTAGTAATTTAAACAACATGCTGCAAAATCCACTTACAGCGCCTGTGGGTAGTCCATCACTTTTTCTAGTTAATGGTGGTAAAGCATAGTAAGCTCTAAAAATATAACCAGAGCCATCAATTAAATAAAAATGATCTGTTTTTTGTATTTTATTCATGAAGATTAACAAATATTACATTGCTAACAATTTCTGTATATAAAAAAATAAAATTAAACCTTTAGGCTAATATAGCTAGATTATTTTTTATATTTTGAGTATTATTTTAATATGGAGCTTACAAAAAACTTAACACAAACAAAAATCATAAAATCTTTATTAGCTGTGATTCTAGGTTCAATTGCTTTAACTATTTCTGCAAAAATTAAGATTCCATTTTATCCAGTTCCAATGACAATGCAGACATTTGTTGTATTATTTTTAGGTGTAAGCTTAGGTTATAAAATTGGTTTAGCTTCTGTAGGTTTGTATTTGTTAGAGGGTATTGCAGGATTACCGGTATTTTCAAACTCCCCAGAAAAAGGAGTTGGTATAATCTATTTTACTGGTCCAACGATGGGATATTTAATTGGTTTTTTAACTGCTTGTTATTTAGCCTCAAAAATTAATACGAAAGATAGTTTTACAATTATTTTAACTAAGTTAGTTATCGCAACATCTACAATCTATATCTTGGGTTTAATATGGCTAGGTACTCTGATTGGTTGGGATAAACCAATATTTACATTGGGTGCAAAACCATTTTTATTAGCAGAATTATTTAAAGTTATTATTTTAGGCTTAATTACTAAACAAATAATTAAAATTAGAAATATTATCTAGGAGATCTTTTAGAAAGAATTCTTTGAAGAGTTCTTCTGTGCATCTTCAATCTTCGAGCTGTTTCGGAAACATTCCTATTGCATAATTCAAACACTCTATGAATATGTTCCCATTTAACTCTATCTGCTGACATTGGATTTTCTGGTGGTGCAGCCTTTTTAGCTGGGTCAGCTAACAATGCCTTTTCTACATCTTCTGCATCTGCTGGTTTTGCCAAGTAATCGATTGCACCTTCTTTAATAGCTGCAACTGCAGTAGGAATATTTCCATAACCCGTAAGCATTATAATTCGACTATCATTATTAGAAGATTGAATTTCCTTAACAACCTCAAGACCATTACCATCTCCAAGTCGCAAGTCTACAACTGCAAAACCTGGTTTTTTACTTTTAACGGATTCAACTCCCTTTTGTACACTCTCAGCTTGAAAAACTTCAAATCCTTTTTTTTCCATAGCTCTTGCCAATCTTTCTCTAAAAGGATTGTCATCATCTACAATTAAAAGCGACTTATTTTCGAAATCGCTTAAATTTTGTAATTTGGCTTCGTTTTTCATATACCTTATATGGGGTCAAAATCTAATATTACAATATATGAAAATTGAGCAAATCAGCCTTGAATTATTTGCTTTACATTGCCTGTGTTTACATTATATGGCTCAAAATATTAAAGTTTTATTAAAAACTTTTTTTTATTAAATTTTTTTTGGAGGCATATGAAATGCAAAAATTTAAGTCAGTTGAAGAACTTATAAATCAACTGAAACCTGAAAAGCCTGTTTATTGTATTAGGAAGAAATCCATAGAGTCTTCAGTTAAATTTTTCTTAGATAAGTTCCCTGGAAAAATATTATATGCAGTCAAAACAAACCCACATCCCGAAGTTATTCAAACCATTTTAAACACAGGAGTAAACCAATTTGATGTTGCCTCAATTGAAGAAATTAAGGCCATAAGAAAACTAACTCAAAATGCAAAATGCTCTTACATGCATACTGTAAAAAGCAGAGAAAGTATAAAAGAAGCCTATTTTAATTATGGAGTAAAAACCTTCTCATTAGATACAAGAGAAGAGTTAATTAAAATTATTGAAAGTACAAATAATGCAAAAGATTTAGAATTATTTGTTAGAGTTGCTGTTTCAAATGAGCATGCTGAAATTGATTTATCTAAAAAGTTTGGAGCACTAACATCTGAAGCCGTAGGATTAGTAAGATTAGTAAAACAATATGCAAAAAAAATTGGATTAAGTTTTCATGTTGGATCGCAGTGTATGCATCCAATTTCATATGCCAAAGGCATAAATGAAATTGGAAATATAATTAAAAAAACAAAAATAATACCTGATACAATAAATGTTGGTGGGGGATTTCCTACAATTTATCCAGATTTAATTCCTCAATCATTGGATGAATACTTCAATGAAATTAAAAAAAGTTTATCTAATTTAAAATTAGAGAAGCTGCCAGAGATAATTTGTGAACCAGGAAGAGCATTAGTTGCAGAAAGTGGCTCAACAATTGTTAAAGTGAATCTAAGAAAAAAACAAAAACTTTATATAAATGATGGAACATATGGAACCCTATTTGATGCAGGGACACCTAATATAGTTTATCCATCTAAAATGATTAAAGAAAATTCAAATAAAATAATATCAAAAAAATTGACTGCTTTTGATTTCTTTGGTCCTACTTGCGATAGCATGGATTATATGAAAGGACCTTTTTTATTACCAAATAATATTAAGGAAAATGATTACATAGAGCTTGGTCAACTTGGAGCATATGGATTAACGTTTAGAACACAATTCAATGGTTACTATTCAAATGAAATTTATGAAGTTGAAGACAAGCCAATAATGTCAATGTATGAAAAAGACGTTAACAGCGCTCATATGGTTGCTTAATGTCAGACCAAAAAAATCCAGGACATAATAGTAAAAGAGATTTTTTAAAAAATCCTGTTGAACATATTGATATTACTTCATTTGACTCTAGAACAATTATTTCCTCAATGGAAAAAATGTCATTTGTATCTAGAGAAACTGCAAATGCAGCAAACATTTACAACGAAATGCTTAAAGATAAGGAATGCACAATCTTTCTTACTTTAGCAGGATCAACATCTGCAGCAGGGTGTATGAATATTTATAAAGATCTTGTTAAATACAATATGGTTGATGCAATTGTAGCAACAGGAGCATCAATTGTGGATATGGATTTTTTTGAAGCACTTGGATTTAGACATTATCAGGGATCTCAATTTCAAGATGATACTGAATTAAGAGATAATTATATAGATAGAATTTACGACACTTATATTGATGAAGAAGAGCTTCAAATGTGTGATAAAATTATTTGCGAGATAGCGGATACTTTAGAACCAAGAAGTTATACATCAAGAGAATTTATTTTTGAAATGGGGAAATATTTAAAGAAAAATTCAAAAAAGAAAGACTCTTTAATTGAAACAGCCTACGATAATAATGTTCCTATATTTTGTCCTGCTTTCACAGACTCAAGTGCAGGCTTTGGTCTTGTAATGCATCAAGAAAAAAATCCTAAAAAACATATGACTATAGACTCTGTTAGAGAATTTAGAGAACTTACAGAAATAAAAATTAAATCAAAAGGTTCTGGTTTATTTATGATTGGTGGAGGAGTTCCTAAAAATTTTATTCAAGACACCGTTATTTGTGCAGAGCTTCTTGGCAAAAATGTAGATATGCACAAATATGCTGTACAAATTACAGTTGCTGATAGTAGAGATGGTGCGTGCAGTAGTTCTACATTAAAGGAAGCAAGTTCTTGGGGTAAGGTGGATATTACCAAAGAACAAATGGTATTTGCTGAAGCAACAAGTGTATTACCACTAATAGCTAGTGATGCTTACCATAAAGGTGAATGGAAAAATAGAGAACGAAAAAACTTCTCAAAAATATTTATATAAAATTGAAATATTTATCAAACAAACATGGTTTCTTAGGAATTGATAATAAATTCAACTTCAAAGAAAAAGTAGTAGTGGTTCCATTTGGACTTGAAAAAACAGTTAGTTATGGCGGTGGCACAAAAAATGGACCAAAAGAAATTATCAAAGCTTCTCACCAAGTTGAGCTTTATGATGAGGAACTAAATTGTGAACCTTACAAAAAAATAGGTATCAAGACATTAAAACCATTTAAAATTGATAAAAATATCAAAGTAGCATTAAATAAAGTTTCTAAAATCAATAGTGAAATTTTAAATAAAAAACTATTTCCAATGACTTTTGGTGGTGAGCACTCAATCACACCAGGATGCATTGCTCCTTTTACAAAAAAATTTAAGAATATTTGTCTTTTACATTTTGATGCTCACGCAGATTTACGTCAAAGTTATAATGGTGAAAAATTTTCACATGCATCAGCGATAAGAAGATGTTTGGATTATAAAAATGTATCTTTAATTTCTTTTGGAATAAGAAATATATCAGAAAGTGAAATTCCATTTTTGAAAAAAAATTCAAATAGAATAGATATCTTCTGGGCAAAAGATAAAAAAAAATGGAATTTTAATAAATTTAAAAAATTAATAAAAAATAAGACTGTTTACTTGACGTTTGATGTGGACGGATTAGATTCAAGTATTATGCCGGCTACTGGAACACCTGAACCAGGTGGATTGTTATGGGATGAAACATTAGAGATAATTAGAATTGCTGCAAAAAATTCAAATATAGTTGGAGCTGACATTAATGAACTTTCTCCAATTAAAGGATTTAATTCCTATAATTTTCTTGTTGCTAAATTAGCTTATAAAATTTTATCTTATAAATTTTTATATTAAGCTTTAATTGGTTTAAATATTTTTAATAACATTCTAAATGGTATTAACATTATTAATGCTACTAGTATTTTAACTCCTAAATCACCTAGAGATAAAGTTACCCAAGGAACTCCTGTTCCATAAAATGATATTGAGAAAAATAAAAAGGTATCAACAGTTGAACCAATTAATGATGAAGTTAGCGGAGCAACAAACCACTGTTTTTTTCTTAGACGATCAAATATTTGAATATCAAGCAATTGGGCTGTAAGGAAAGCGATTCCTGATCCAATTGCAATTCTTATAGATATTAAATCTTCGAAGTTTGTTGAAAAAAATAGAGTAAAAATAATCCCTATAAAAAAACCAAAATAAACTATTTTTCTTGCAATTATTTTTCCATAAGATCTATTTGCTAAATCGGTTATCAAAAAAGCTACAGGATAACTAAAAGCTCCATAAGTAAGAATTTCATTTAATCCATAATGATTTATAGGAAATTGAACAAGATAGTTTGAGGATAAAACAACTACACCCATCATTAAAGATAGGCTTATAAAAAATTTATTCATTAAGCGGATTTAGCTACAGGCTTTTTCTTATATGGTGATTTTAATAAAATAACTTTTTTAAGTTTTTTTAATCTTGGAGATATATTTTTATTTTTTACAGTTTTTAAGAACTCGTCAAAACTTCCTTTTTTATCAACTGATCTTACTCCTGAATTGCTAACTGTTAGTTTCAAACTTCTTCCAGCAAGCTCACTTGTAAATTTTACTTTTTTTAAATTAGGTAAAAATCTTCTTTTAGTCTTATTGTTAGCATGACTAACATTATGACCTTTCATAGGAATTTTACCAGTAAGTTCGCATTTTTTTGACATAATTTCACTGCCTATATAAGGGGAGATATTAAAGGCGTCAAGTTTATTAAAATTAAGAAACAGTTTTATTTCCAACGATTTCTGAAATATTTTTCACTCCATCTCTAAGAAGTAATTCTTTTAGGTCTTTTTTAATGTTTGCAGCAATGTTGGGTCCTTGAAATACCATCCCGGTATATAACTGAATATAATCTGCCCCTGACAAAAATTTATCATGTGCAGACTTTCCTGAATCAATACCTCCTACCCCAATTATTTTAATTCTACCATTTAGCAATTTAAAGAATTGATTAATAAGTAAATTTGATTTTTGCTCAATTGGCTTTCCTGACAAGCCTCCTTTTTGATGTCGTTGTATATTTTTTAAATAATCTCTGGTGCTATCTGATGTATTAGAAATAATTATTGCAGATATTTCATTTTCTAAAAGGATCTCAGATATTAATTCAATTTGCTTTAAATCAATATCTGGAGAAATTTTAACTACAATTGGAATATTAGTTTTCAGTTCATTTTTCTTATCTTTAATTGATTTTAATAATTCTTTTAATTTATTTTCATCATGAAAATTTCTTAAATTCTCAGTATTTGGAGAAGAAATATTAATTGTAATATAATCAGCAACTTCATAAAATTTTTCTAATCCAATTAAATAATCATTCAATCGATTATCAGAATCTTTATTTGGTCCAACATTTACTCCAAGTATTCCAATTTTTTTATTTGATTTTATTCTGTTTAAAATAGTTTCAGATCCTTGATTGTTGAATCCCAATCTATTAATTAATGCTTGATCTTCTACTAATCTAAATACTCTTGGCTTTTCATTACCATATTGTTTTAAAGGAGTAACAGTTCCAACTTCAACAAAACCAAATCCCAATTTAAATAAAGGATTATAAACTTCTGCATTTTTGTCAAAACCAGCTGCTATTCCTATAGGATTGCTTAAATCTTTCCCAAATATTTGTGTCTTAAAAATTGGATCATTTTTATTTTCATCAAATACGTTCGATACTAAATTAAATTTTAAAGATTGAATTGCTAAAGTATGGGCTTTTTCTGGGTCTAATTTGAAAATTAAAGATCTTAAATTTGAATACATTATTTGAGTTTACTGATTATAAGGTCTTTTGTTTCATTAACACCAAAAAAACTTATAAAAAATCCCATTCTTGGTCCATTTTCATCACCAAAAACCACCTCATAAATAAGCTTAAACCAATCCCTTAAATTTTCAGCATAACCATTTTCTTTTCCAGTAGAATAAATCAAAGTTTGAATTTCCTCTGGTAGCATCTGATCATTGCATTTTTCTAAAGTTATAATTAAAGCCTCAAGAGCTTTTTTTTCACTTTCAGAAGGTGTTTTGTATTTTTTTTGAGACTTAATTACATCATTAAAATATTTAATTGCATAACCTACTAATCCATCAAAAATAGGAAAATTAGTTTCTTGAATATTGGATTTGTATTTTTTTACAAACTTCCATAATAAATCTTTACTATCTGCATTACTTGTTTCTACCAAATTCAATAACATTGAAAAACTCATAATCATTTCTTCTTTTGGAATGCTCCCATTGTGGACATGCCATACTGGATTCATCACTAATTGCTGCTCAGTCTGCTTTTTAGATTTTTCTATGTTATCTAAATATTCATCTACTGCTTTTGGAACTATTTCTTTATAAAGTTTTTTTGCTCTTTTTGGATTTTGATACATATATAAAGATAAGCTTTCTGGTGAAGCGTACTTTAACCATTGATCAATAGTTATTCCATTACCTTTAGATTTTGAAATTTTCTCACCCTTTTCATCTAGAAAAAGTTCATATGCAAATCCTGATGGATTTTTTTTGCCCAATAAATTAATGATTTTTGTAGATAAAATTGCACTTTCGATCAAATCCTTACCATACATTTCAAAATCAATATCTAAAGCAAACCATCTCATTGCCCAATCTACTTTCCACTGTAATTTACAATTCCCATCTAAAATACTACTCTCTAATTTTTTACCTTTATTATCGAATATTATTTTAGAATTAGATTGATCAATTTCCATAACAGGTATCTCCAAGACATGACCAGTATCAGGACATACAGGTAAAAAAGGACAGTATGTTTTTTGTCGTTCTTTCCCAAGTGTAGGTAAAATAATATTCATTATTCCTTCATAGTTTTCTAAAATAATTTTCAAAGTAGAATTAAAAAATCCTGTCTTGTACAAAGATGTAGAGCTTTTAAAATTATATTTAAAATTAAAACTGTTTAAAAAATCCTTCAACATTTCATTATTATGTTCTCCAAAACTATTAAATTTTTGAAAAGGATCAGGTACTTGTGTTAAAGGTTTATGAAGATTTTGTTGCAATAATTCTTGATTAGGAACATTATCAGGAACTTTTCTCAAGCCATCCATGTCATCTGAAAATGTAATAATTTCTGTTGGTAAATCTGTGAGTTGATTAAGTGCATTAACCATCATTGAAGTTCGTGCAACTTCTCCGAAAGTACCTATATGAGGCAATCCACTTGGACCATATCCAGTTTGGAGAGTAATCTTCCCTTTTTTTTCTATAAGAGCTTTTCTTTCTCGAAGCATTTTTTTAGCTTCAACAAAAGGCCAAGCACTTGTCTTTTCTAGGACATCTTTTTTAATCATGAATTGCTCTTTTTAACCTTAAACTAGTGATTATATTAATTCTTATAGAGTTGAAATTTATTTACCATAAAATATTGTTCTTTCAAAATGTCTAATTACAAAACTGTTTTTTTTACACTAGGAATTTTGCAAATAATATTGGGCGTATCAATGTTCGTCCCAATTATAGTGCAATTCTTTTACTCAGAGATAGACTCTTCTTTCTTTGGTTCATCTATTGTAACTATAATATTTGGAACTTTGTTTTTTTTATCTAATTTAGATCATGATAAAAAACTTAATCTACAACAAGCATTCTTGTTAACTGCCCTATCTTGGATAAGTATTGCAATATTTGGATCTTTACCGTTTGTGTTTTCTAGCATTGAGCTTTCAATTACAGACTCTTTTTTTGAAAGTATGTCAGGAATAACTACAACTGGATCTACAATAATCTCAGATTTAGAGAATGCACCAAAGGGTCTTCTTTTATGGAGAGCAATTTTACAATGGCTAGGTGGAATTGGGATAATTGTAATGGCGATTACTTTAATGCCAATAATGAATGTTGGAGGTATGCAATTATTTAAAATTTCAAGTAATGACTCTTCAGAAAAAATACTCCCTAAGTCTAAAGAAATAGCACTTAGATTAATTTACATTTACTCAGGATTAACTGGACTTTGTGCAATCACTTATTGGATATTTGGTATGGGTAAATTTGATAGCTTAACCCACTCAATGACTACAATCGCTACTGGAGGCTTTTCTAACTACAATGAGTCTATTGGCTACTTTAATAGTTTGCCGATCGAAGTTTCATCAATGATTTTTATTATATTGGGAAGTATTCCTTTTATTGCTTACATTAAATTTATAAGTGGAAACAAAAAGATTTTTTTAAATGATATTCAAATTAAAACTTTTTTAAAAATTATAATATTCACTGTTATTATTTTATCTATTTACTTGTTATTTTCAAATCATGACAACTTTAATTTAAGATCTATATTTTTTAATACTATATCAATCTTAAGTGGTACTGGTTATGTAAATGCAGAATTTGATAATTGGGGTAGTTTCCCTATAACATTATTTCTTGCACTAATGTTTATTGGTGGGTGTGCAGGATCCACTGCTTGTGGTGTAAAAATATTTAGAATTCAAATTCTTTATCTATTTATTCTTAATCAATTAAAAAAAATAATTTATCCCAAAGGAATTTTTTTAATAAAGTACGATCAAAGTACAGTAGATGAAAAGTTTATAGCTTCAATTATTTCATTTATTTATTTTTACATTGTAATATTTTTTATTCTTACTGTTTTGTTATCTTTAACTGGTCTTGATTTTATTACTGCTATCTCAGGTGCCGCTACATCTATTTCAAATGTTGGTCCTGGTCTTGGTCCAATAATTGGTCCAAATGGCGACTTTTCTTCATTGCCAGACATTTCTAAATGGATTTTAACTGTTGGTATGATTTTAGGTAGACTTGAGCTGTTTGCGATATTAGTATTGTTTTTACCATCATTTTGGAAAAATTAGTTATGTCTGAAATAAAAAAAACATCCTGGTTAGAATCCATTTCAGTTTACAAAGATGTTCGAATGCTAAGAATTTTGTTACTTGGTGCAATCAGTGGATTTCCGTGGGTCTTGATTGCTAGTAGTTTAAGTCTTTGGTTAAAAGAAGAAGGATTAAGTAGATCTACTATTGGATGGGCAGGACTTATTTTTGGAGTTTATGCTTTTAATTATCTTTGGGCACCAATCATAGATAGAATTCAAATTCCTTTCCTAACTAAAAAATTAGGACACCGAAGAGGATGGATTGTTTTGATGCAATTAGTAATTCTATTAAGTTTACTAGTTTGGAGCATTATAAATCCTACAGAAAATTTAGCACTGATAATTACAGTTGGATTAATCATTGCTATAGCATCAGCGACTCAAGATATAACAGTAGATGCATTAAGAATTGAACAAATTAATGAAAATGAGGGAAAATCAATGGCAGCAGGTGCTGCTATGGCTGTAGTTGGTTGGTGGACAGGCTACAAATTAGGTGGTGTAGTTGCTTTATTTACTGCAGAGTTCTTTGAAAATCTTGGTATCCAAGATTATTGGCAAGCAACTTTTTTAATATTGGGTGTTCTAATTATTTTAATGAATATTGCCCTAATGTTTGTTCATGAACCAATAGAAACTGAAAGACAATCAAAACAAAGGGAAACTGACAATCTGATTAAAGGTAAACTTGGATCTAGCAATATTATCACAACTTTTGTTGCATATATAACTGGAACAATTGGTGGGCCAATCATCAGCTTTTTTAAAAAAAATGGTTTTGCCATAGCTGCAGGAATTTTAGGATTTGTATTTTTATTTAAAATTGGAGAGGCATTCATGGGTAGAATGTCTATTGTATTTTATAAAGAAATAGGATTTTCAAAAGGACAAATAGCAATCTATTCAAAAGGTTTGGGTTGGATCACAACTGTCGTATTTACTTTAATTGGTGGCGTAATGGCCATGAGGGCTGGAACTATAAAAACTATGTTCTTTGCAGGAGGATTAATGGCAATTACAAATCTATTATTTGCCGTATTAGCATGGACTGGTAAATCTGAATTATTATTTGCAGTAGCAGTTATCGCTGACGATATTACTGCTGCTTTTGCAACTGTTGCATTTGTAGCATTTATATCTTTACTGGTTGATCGAACATATACAGCAACACAATACGCATTACTTGCCTCTATAGGAACTGCTGGAAGAACAACTTTAGCATCATCATCAGGAGCTTTGGTAGATTGGTTAAATGGAGATTGGGGAACATTTTTTGTCTTAACAACTATTATGGTTATTCCTTCACTTATATGTCTATGGATGATTAAAAATAAAATTAAAATTGGTGCAAAATAAGTTTTATTTTAAAGGTAGTTTTTCTAATATCTACAAAAAATCTTCTAAATTTTCAGAAATAACCTCGCAAATATTGTATGGCGAAAAATTTAAAATTTTATCTAAAAATAAAAATTGGATAAAAATAAAATCTAATTTTGATAATTATACTGGGTATATTCAAAATAAGAATTATTCAAAAGATTTTAAAGCTAATTATAAAGTAAGTAGCTTAAAAGCAAATATCTATAAAAAACCAAATTTTAAAACTAATATTTTTCTGTCTCTTGGATCAAGGCTGTCGGTTAAAGAAACTAATAAAAATTATGCCAAAATTGATAAAAATAAATGGATTAAAAAAAAAGATATAAAAAAAATAAATTATAGAGAAAAAAACTTCATTAAAATATTTAAAAAATTTTTGAACGTAAAATATATCTGGGGTGGAAAAAGTTATAGAGGGATTGATTGCTCAGCCTTATTACAAATATTTTACTATTATAATAATAAGTTTTTTCCTCGAGATACTAAGGATCAAATTAAATATTTAAAAGGAAACATAAAAAGAAATTATAAAAAGGGAGATATTATTTTTTGGAAAGGGCACGTAGCAATGTGTTTAGATTCTAAGCAATTGATACATGCATATGGACCTGAAAAAAAAGTATTGATTATGCCTATACTTAAGACAATTAAAAGAATTGAAAACACAGCAAAACTTAAAGTTAAAAAAATATCTAAAATTAAAATTTAACCTCTTCCAAAGTCTGGCTTATTAATATCTTGTTTGAGTTTAATTATTTTTGTTCTGACTTTTTTAGTTTGAATAAGTTTATTAATAATTGATTTATTATTTTTTAAATTAATATCAGATTTAAAAGATTTCAAATTTTGAATAAATAAATCAATAGCATTTGAAATATTTTTATTATTATTGAAAAAAATATCTCGCCACATAATTTCATTTGAAGCTGCTATTCTTGAAAAATCCCTTAGTCCTCCTGCGCTAAATTTAATTAAATCATAGTTTTGTTTTTTTTCAAAATCTTGAGCTGACTTAACCAAATTATACGCAATTAAGTGAGGCAAATGACTAGTTATTGAAAAAATTTTATCATGTTTTTCCGGAGACATTATTGTTACTTTTGATCCAATTTTCTCCCAAAATTTTTTTAGGAAATTCAAATTTTTTTTAATTGTATTTTTTTCTTTAATTAAAATACACCATCTACCCTCGAACATATTGCTCTTTCCGTGCTGTGGTCCACTTACTTCAGAACCAGCAATTGGATGACTGGAAGTCCAAGCAATTCCTTTTTTCATATATTTTTTTATTATTTTTGATGATTCAATTTTTGATGAACCAACATCAGTTATTAATGTGTCTGGTAAAATATAATTATTGATTTTTGTAATTATATTTTTGTATTCACTCATTGGTGTACAAAAAATAATAAAATTAGATTTTGTTACAGCCTCTTTTAATGAACTAACTACTTTTCCAGGTAGTTTAAGCTTTTTGAGCGTAGATATATTTTTTTTTGACTTTTCGTAAATGAATATTTTATTTGCCAATTTATTTTTATGTATAGATCTTAAAACTGAAGATCCAAGTAAACCACACCCTATGATTAAAATATTTTTCATTTAATTAAAAATCTTTCTCACTACATTCATGAATATTAAGTTTTCTCTAGATGAGCCAATAGTTAATCTCAATTTGTTTTTAATATGATAACCATCTTCAGTAGATCTTAATATAATTCCTTTGTTTTTTAATTTTTGGTATAGAAAATTTGCTGAATATTTACACTCATCAAAATTTAATAGTAAAAAATTTGCTGATACAGCATTTGAAAAAATATTATATTTTTCAAGAAATTTTTTTAATCTATTTGCATAATTTAAATTATGTTTAATGGACTTTTGAATGAATTGCTTATCCTTCAAAGACTCTGCAGCCGCAACTTGGGCCAAGCCATTTACATTGAAAGGTGGTTTAATAACATTTAACGTTCTAATTATTTGTTTCGATCCATATCCCCAGCCAATTCTTAATGAGGCTAAACCAAACATTTTAGAAAATGTTCTCAATATAAATACATTATCTTTATTTTTAAATAATTCTAAACCAGAGCTGTAATCATCATTTTTCATATATTCTGAGTACGCATCATCAATTACTAATAATATATTTTTATTCAACTTTCTTCTAAGTTCTAATATCTCTTTTTTAGTTAAATATGTTCCTGTTGGATTATTTGGATTTGCAATAAAAACTATTTTGGTTTTCTTAGATACTTTTTTCAATATTTCTTCAATTGAAACTTTGAATTTATTTTCTTTTGCAAACACAACTTTTGCACCAACTATTTTTGCATAAATCCTGTACATTAAAAAACTATATTGAGGAACAATCACTTCATCTTTTGGATTTAGATACAATTGACATAGCATTTGAATTACTTCGTCGGAACCTGCTCCGCATATTATTTTATCAAAATTGCATTTATAAGCTTTAGATATTGCCATTTTAAGATTTTTAGATTTTCCATCTGGATATTTATCTAATAATAAATTTTTTTTAGATATTGCTTTTTTTGCTAAAGGGCTCATCCCTAGAGCAGACTCGTTAGCTGACAATTTAATGACCTTTTTAATTTTGTTAATTTTAGATTTGCCAGGCTTATAAGCTTCTATGTTAAATTTTTTAAATTTAGGTGTGCTCATTTTTTTATTTTTATGAGCTCTTTATAGATAAAAAAACAAATATTTATAGAGAATATGATCTTATTTTAAAAAATTGACATAAATTCCAAGTTCTTGTACAAAATTTATGCGCTGATTTAACTGAATTGCGAGCGCTTAAAAAAAACCGCTAAAATAGTTTTTTTTCTCACAATTCATCTAAAGGCTTTAAAATGAACACAGAAAAAAATATTAAGACATTAATTGTAAAAAAACCTCTTAAATTAGATTGTGGTAAAACTATAAACAATTTTCCGGTTGCATTCGAAACTTATGGGTCTTTAAATGAGAATAAAGACAATGCTATATTGGTATTTCATGCACTAACTGGAGATCAATTTGTGACTGGTTTAAAC
Source organism: Pelagibacteraceae bacterium AG-390-A02 (assembly GCA_003278165.1). Classification (GTDB taxonomy): domain Bacteria; phylum Pseudomonadota; class Alphaproteobacteria; order Pelagibacterales; family Pelagibacteraceae; genus Pelagibacter. Next base: position 17,023 of record QCGU01000006.1, on the reverse strand, counting down.
CCTATTACTAAAAAAGATGGTTGGTGGAGTTTTGCTGTAGGTCCAGACAAAGCAATAGATATCAATAAATATTTTGTTATTTGTTCAAATGTAATTGGCGGATGTATGGGATCTTATGGGCCAAGTCATAAAGATCCTGAAACACAAAAAACTTTTGGGACTGATTTTCCAGTTATTACAATTAATGACATGGTGAATGCACAATATAATTTACTTGAACACTTTGGAATTAAAAAACTATTTGCAATTACTGGAGGTTCTATGGGAGGTATGCAAGTTCTTCAATTTATCACCAACTTTCCTGATAAAGCTAAAACTGTTATACCCATTGCTACAACTTCGAGTCATTCGGCACAGAATATTGCTTTCAATGAACTAGGAAGACAGGCAATCACTGCTGACAGCAATTGGAAAGATGGAAATTATGAAACTAATAATATAAATCCAGGTAAAGGGCTTGCTGTTGCAAGAATGGCAGCACATATAACTTATCTCTCAAAAAAAGGTTTGCAGGAAAAGTTTGGAAGAAAATTGCAAGAAAGAGAAGATTTGAAATTTGGTTTTGATGCAGATTTTCAAATTGAGAGTTATTTGAGATACCAAGGATCTGTATTTGTAGATAGATTTGATGCAAACAGCTACCTCTACATAACAAGAGCTATGGATTATTTTGATTTAGTTAAACAATTTAATGGGAATTTGTCTGATGCATTTAAAAATACAAAAGCTAAATTTTTTATAATTTCTTTTACTTCTGATTGGCTTTATCCAACCCAAGAAAATAAAGATATTGTTATAGCCTTGAATTCTATTGGAGCAGATGTTGGTTTTGTAGAGATTGTGTCTGATAAAGGTCACGATTCTTTTTTATTGGATGTTCCTGATTTTTTAAACGCACTAAAGAATTTCTTAGACAAATCTTATACAGAGTTAAAAAATGAAAAATGAATTTAAAGTAATATCAGATTTAATTGAAGATAATAAAAAAGTTCTAGATGTAGGTTGTGCAGATGGAACTTTGATGCAATTTTTAAAAGAAAATAAAAATATAAATGTAAGAGGACTAGAAATATCTAAAGAAAAAGTACAAGAATGTATTGCTAAAGGATTAACTGTAATAGAAGGTAATGCAGAGAAAGACTTAAAACAATTTCCTGATAAATCATTTGATTATGTTGTGTTGAGTCAAACACTCCAAGCATTTTTAAGTCCTGAACTTGTTTTAGATGAACTTTTAAGAGTTGGAAAAAAAGCAATTGTAACAATACCAAATTTTGGAAATTGGAAAGTTAGATTGCATTTATTATTTAAGGGCACAATGCCAATAACAAAATCATTACCAGAACAATGGCACAGCACGCCTAATTTGCATATGTGTACAATTAAAGATTTTGTAAATTTTATAAAATCTAAAGAAATCAAAATGATAAAAACTTTAGCTTTAAATAATAATAATGTTTCAAATATAACAAATAATAATTTAGGAACTAAAAATTTATTTGCTGATCTTGGAATATTTTTAATAGAAAAATAAATGAAAGTAGAAATTATACCCTGCCTACAAGATAATTATAGTTATTTAATTATTGATGAAGATAAACTCGAAGCTTGTGTTGTTGATCCAAGTGAAGCTAAACCAATAATTGATTCTTTAAGCGGTAAAAATATCAATCTAAAATATATTTTAAATACTCATCATCATTATGATCATATTGGAGGTAACACTGAATTAAAAAAAAAATTTGGATCTGTTGTTTTGGGATTTAATGGAGATGCAAAAAGGATACCAGAAATTGATATTTTATTAAAAGATAATGAAATTTGGAATAGTGGAAATTTTAAAGCTAAAATTATTCATATCCCAGGACACACTACGGGACATATTTGTTTTTATTTTTTCGAGGAAAACTTAGTATTCACTGGAGATACACTCTTTTCACTTGGGTGTGGTAGAATTTTTGAGGGTACATATGAACAAATGTATGACTCTCTAAATAAATTAAAATCCTTACCTAAAGAAACAAAAATCTATTGTGGTCATGAATATACTCTAAACAATTCAAAATTCTGCTTGGAACATGACTCTGAAAATTCTTATTTATTAAAGAAAATAGAATTTATAAAAAAACAAAGAAATAATAATTTGCCTACTATTCCATCAACTTTACAAGATGAAATTGATTGTAATATTTTTTTAAAAGCAAATGACTTAAAAACCTTTTCAAAATTAAGGGATTTAAAGGATAATTTCTAACTAATTCAGCTTGACTATAAGCTTCCGGTAACTATATTGCGGTAACTTAAATTTAAAATTCATACTATGTCATACGCAGTAATAAAAACAGGTGGTAAACAGTACAAAGTTAAATCTGGTGAAATATTAAAAATCGAAAAACTACCAGATTCAAAGCCTGAAACTAAGATAGAATTTAACGAAATCCTAGCATACGGAGATGATAAAAATATTGAAGTTGGAACTCCTAATATTGACGGAGCTAAGGTAGAGGCAGATTTAATTAAAAATAGTAAAAATAGAACAATTCTAATTTTCAAAAAAAGAAGAAGACAAAATTCAAGAAGAAAAAATGGACATAGACAACAATTTTCTTTGATAAGAATTAACAAAATTTTTTCAAAAGATGGTAAAGTATTATCTGAAGCTGAAAAAATTAAACCAGCTTCCAAAAAAGAAGAAGTTAAAGAAGCTGCGAGTAAATAATTATTAGGTAAATTATGGCAACAAAAAAAGCAGGTGGATCATCGAGAAACGGACGAGATAGTGCCGGTCGAAGACTTGGTGTTAAAAAATACGGTGGAGAAACTGTAATACCTGGAAATATAATTGTTAGACAAAGAGGAACAAAAATTTTTCCTGGAGAAAATGTTGGAATGGGAAAAGATCATTCAATTTTTTCTGTTATTAAAGGTAAAGTTGTATTCAAAAAATCTAAATTAGATAGAACTTACGTTTCAGTAAAACCCAATTAATAGTACAACCAAGAAAATGTTGTATTATGAAATTTCTCGATCAAGTTAAAATTTATATTAAAGCTGGAGACGGTGGTGATGGTTCACCAAGTTTTAGAAGAGAAAAATATGTTGAGTTTGGAGGACCTGATGGAGGTGATGGAGGCAAAGGTGGTTCTATCATTTTAAAATCAGAGGAAAACTTAAACACTTTAATTGATTACAGATATCAACAACATCATAAAGCTCAACGTGGAGAAAATGGGTCTGGTCAAAATCGAACAGGCAAAAGTGGTGAGGATTTAGTTTTAAAAGTTCCTCTTGGAACTCAGGTATTTGAAGAAGATAACAAAACTCTATTATTTGACTTTAACAAGAAAGGAGAAGAGTACATTGCAGCTAATGGTGGCAAAGGTGGTTTGGGAAATACTAGATTTAAAAGTTCCACAAACAGAGCTCCAAGAAAGTTTACGAAAGGAACTTTAGGAGAAGAGTTTACAATTTGGTTACAACTTAAAACAATAGCTGATATTGGAATTATCGGATTACCTAACGCAGGAAAATCAAGTTTGTTGGCAGCGCTTACTAACGCAAATCCTAAAATTGCTAATTATAAATTTACAACACTCAATCCTAACTTAGGTGTTGCTAGCTATGATGATAAAGAAATTACAATAGCTGATATACCTGGACTAGTAGAGGGTGCCCACGAGGGTGTTGGACTTGGTATACAGTTTTTAAAACATATAGAAAGATGCAAATCTTTATTACACTTAATTGATATTACCAATCTCGATCTCAAGGAGTCTTATGATCAGGTTAAAAATGAGCTTAAAAATTACAGCTCTAAAATGCTTGATAAGAAAGAATTAATTGTGTTTAACAAAATAGATTTAATTGACGAAGATACAGCTAAAGATGTAATTGATGATTTCTCTAAAGATAAAAATTGTGAGATAATGACTATGACAACTTTAAATAAAGAATCTGTTTCAAAAATTAAGGCAAAATTATTATCCTATGTATCTTAAAAACTCGAAAATTATTGTTATTAAAATCGGTTCATCTTTATTAGTTGATGAAAATAAAAAAATTAGAAAAAAATGGCTTTCAAGCTTTGCTAAGGACATCAAAAAACTAAGAGATAAAAATCAAAAAATAGTCATTGTTAGTTCAGGTGCTATAGCTCTTGGATGTAAAAAAATGAATTTTAACAAAAAAAATATTAAGTTAGATAAAAGTCAAGCAATTGCCTCTATTGGCCAAATTGAACTAATGAATTTATTCTCTCAGACCTTTTCAAAATTCAAATTAAATATTTCACAAATTTTGTTAACTCTAGAAGATACGGAGGAAAGAAGAAGATCCTTAAATGCAAAAAGAACATTCGAAAATTTATTCGAACTTGGATTTATCCCAGTTGTTAATGAGAATGATACAATTGCAACAACTGAAATAAAATATGGAGATAATGATAGATTGGCATCTAGAGTTGCTCAAATTACAAACGCCGATACATTAATTTTACTTTCAGATGTAGATGGCCTTTTTACAAAAAATCCAAAAGTAAATAAAGACGCTAAACTTATCAAAATAGTAAATGATATAAACAAAGACTTAAAAAAAATTAATATCAAAGGTATTAATGAATATGGAAGTGGAGGAATGCAAACAAAAATTGAAGCTGCTAAAATTTGTCAGTTAGCTGGCAGTAGTATGATTATTGCAAACGGACTGTATTCAAATCCAATTTCAAAAATTATTGAAAAAAATAATTGTACATGGTTCAGCCCAAAGGTCTCAAAACTTCATGCTAGAAAAAAATGGATAATAAGCTCAATTGCACCTAAAGGAAATGTTGTAATTGATGATGGAGCAAAAAAAGCGTTAAAGCTTGGAAAAAGTTTACTAGCTGCAGGTATTAAAAATGTATCAGGAATATTTAACAAAGGTGATCATATAAAAGTTTTAGATAAAAAAAATAATGAATGTGCTAGGGGTTTAAGTTCTTTTTCTTCTGATGAAGTAAAAAAAATTATGGGACACCATTCGAATGAAATTCAAAAATTACTTGGGTATGTTGCAAAATCTGAAGTTATTCATAAAGATGATATGGTAGAAGTATAAATGAATAATTATATGAATTTAATCGGTAAAAGAGCAAGGAAAGCAAGTCAATATAAAATAGACACAAAAATTAAAAATAGTGTTTTAGCCTCCTATGCTAAAATGCTTGATGAAAACAAAGGTATAATAATTAAAGAAAATACTAAAGATATTAATTATGCAAAAAAAATAGGATTAAAAGAAAATTTAATTAATAGACTTCATTTAAATGAGAAAAAAATAAACGACATCAGAAATTCTATTATTAGTATTATTAGATTTAAAGATCCCATTAATGATGTTCTAGAAAAGTGGAAAAGACCTAATGGATTAAATATTAGTAGAGTATCAATTCCAATAGGAGTTATTGGAGTAATTTATGAAAGTAGGCCAAATGTTACATCAGATATTGCGGGTTTATGTTTCAAATCAGGTAATGCAGTAATCTTAAAAGGAGGTTCTGAGGCAATCAATTCAAATAGAATTTTGTCAAAACTTTTTAGAAAAGCGCTCAAAAAAAACAAAGTAGATGAAAACTTTATACAATTTATAGACTCTAAAAACAGAAAGATGGTTGATGTAATGCTTTCCAAAATGAAAGAATATATTGATGTTATAATTCCACGTGGTGGAAAAAATCTTGTAAGAAAAGTTCAAGAACTTTCTAAGGTTCCTATAATTGGTCATCTTGAGGGTATTTGTCATACATATGTCGACAAAGACGCTGAATTAAAGATGGCAAATAGAGTTGTTGCTAACGCAAAATTAAGAAACACCAGCATATGTGGAGCGACCGAAACCATTATTCTACATAAAAATATTGTTAAAAAATTTAGCAATACAATCCTGGGCAATTTAGAAAAAAATGGTTGTAAAATTTATGGAGAAAAGACTTTGGCTAAATTTTATAAGGGTAAAATTTTTAAAGCTACTGAAAAAGATTGGTCTACAGAATATTTAAGCTCAGCAGTTTCCGTTAAAATAGTAAACAACCTCAATGAAGCTATAAGTCATATTAATAAGTATGGAACAATGCATACAGACTCAATAATTACAAAAAACAAAAAAACAGCTAATCAATTTCTAAAAGAAGTCAAAAGCTCTATTGCTATGCATAACACTTCAACTCAATTTGCAGACGGAGGTGAATTTGGGTTCGGAGGAGAAGTTGGAATTTCTACCAATGTCCTACCACCAAGAGGGCCTGTAGGACTTAATCAACTTGTTTCATACAAATATCAAATTACAAGTAACGGTAAAATAAGAAATTAATTTGAAATTAAATAAGACAAAAATAGGAATTTTAGGAGGATCATTTGATCCTGCTCATAAAGGTCATCTAGCTATTTCAAAAGAAGCAAAAAAAAGATTTGAGCTTAAAAACATTATTTGGGCAATCACAAAAAAAAATCCTTTTAAAATCCAGAGCAAAACCTCAGTTACTGATAGAATAAAATTCTGTAAAAAAATTATTGGTAAGAATTCATTTATAAAAGTGAGATTTTACGAAAATAAAATTAATTCAAATAAAACAATCGATTTAATTAATCATTTAAAAAAAAATAAAAATATTGAAATCTATTTTTTAATGGGAGCAGATAACTTAATAAATTTTCACAAATGGTATAAATCAAAATCTATTTCACAAAAGTGTAATATTTTAGTTTTCGATAGACATGGCTACAAAAAAAACTCATTAAAATCAAAGACATTTAGGGCTCTCGGTAATACCACCCTCAAATTCATAGAGTTTAATAAAGTCAACATTTCATCTTCTCAATTAAGAAAAATTTGATAGTCTAAATTTAATTAATGGATAAAATTTCAGATCTCAAAGAAATTGTAATCACCACATTAGATCTTAACAAAGCTGAAGACATAGTAACTATTGATCTAAAAGATAAAAGTTCGATGGCAGATTATATGATAATAGCAAGCGGCACATCATCTAGACATATACAGTCTTTATCTGAACAAGTGTTAGAAAAGCTTAAAGATAATGGAATTAAAGACTCTAAAATTGAAGGTAAAGAAAGTGGTGAATGGAAATTGGTAGACGGTATAGATCTAATCGTTCATATTTTTCATCCAGAGAAAAGAAAATTTTATGAATTAGAAAAAATCTGGTCAGAATTTATTCCTAAAGAAAAAGTAATGATATGAAAATAATTAAATATTACTCAATTATTTTTTTATCATTTTTTTATTTAAGTTCAGCAAACTCTTCTGAAGTAGATATTTACAAAAAGATAGATTTATTTGGTGAGGTTTTAGAAAAAATAAATAGAGAATATATTGATGAGATCAATCAGTCTGAGAGCATGGACTCTGCTATAAATGGCTTACTTCAATCTTTAGACCCTTATTCCTCTTATATGTCTCCTGAAATTCTGGAGGAGATGCAAACTGAAACTAGCGGTGAATTTGGTGGCCTTGGAATTGAGGTAAGTATGGAAGCAGGAGTTGTTAAAGTTATTTCACCTATTGACGACACACCAGCGTCAAAAGCTGGATTAAAAGCTGGTGATTACATTGTAAAAATTAATGATACCCAAGTTCAAGGGAAATCTCTAAGTGAAGCTGTTGATTTAATGCGAGGCCCAGTAGGTTCAAGTATAGAATTAACAGTTAGACGAAGAGGAGAAAAAAAAGCATTAATATTTAATATCACTAGAGAAATAATTGAAATTCAATCAGTTAAGTCAGAGTTATTAGAAGAAAATATTGGCTATATTAGATTAACTTCATTTAATGAAAACAGTAGTGATCAAATAGAAAAACAAATAAAGAAATTAAAAAAAAATAAAAATCTTAATTCGTTTATTTTGGATTTAAGAAATAATCCAGGTGGATTACTAAACCAAGCAATAAGAATATCTGATTTCTTTTTAGAAAATGGTGAAATTGTCTCCACTAAAAGTAGAAAAAAATCTGATAATAGAAAATGGTTTGCAAAAAAAGGAGACATAACCGACGGAAAAACATTATTAGTACTGATAAATTATGGATCAGCTTCAGCATCAGAAATTGTTGCAGGAGCTTTAAAAGACCACAAAAGAGCAATTGTTGTAGGTGAGAACAGTTATGGCAAAGGTTCAGTTCAATCTATTATTCCTCTTAAAAATAGAGGCGCAATACGTTTAACTGTTGCAAAATATTATCTTCCATCTGGAAAATCTATATCTGAGGTTGGTGTACGTCCAGACATTGAAGTAAATGAAGAAGGTGATGATTTTAAAATAAGAACTGACACTGATAATCAACTAAATTACGCAATTAAATTACTCAACGGATAAAATGAAAAAAGATTTACATAATCTTCCACTAAGAAGTGGAGTAGGAATTGTTGTGTTAAATAAAGAGAACAAAGTGTTTGTTGCCAAAAGAATAGATAACCCCAAAAATTTTTGGCAAATGCCCCAGGGCGGTGTAGATGAGGGTGAGGATTTTTTAAAAGCTGCTTACAGAGAACTTGAAGAAGAAACCAGTATTAAAAATGTTGAATTAATAAAAGAATTAGATGGAACTATAACTTATGAACTTCCAGATAGATTGCTTGGTTTGATTTGGAAAGGAAAATACAGAGGTCAAAAACAAAAATGGTTTTTAATGAGATTTGTTGGGGTAGATAATGAAATAAATATCAAAACCAAACACCCTGAATTTTTAGAATGGAAATGGGTAGAACTCGATAAAATTACAGATTTAGTAGTTGATTTTAAACTACACGTATACAAAGAAATTAAAAATAAAGTAAAAAAAATTCTTAATTAAGAGTTTTTAAAACTTCAATTTTTTGGTCTACTAAATATTTAGTTTGATCATTAATATCTAACTTTCCTGCCTCTTCTTTAGCTTTTTTCAATAAATCCTGCTGAACAGATTTATCCATATCAGACAAATTATAAATTGAGCTTGTTAGAATAGATAAATTATTATTTTTAAACTCTACTATACCATCCTCAACATAATAATTTTCATCACCAGATTTTGAACTTACTTTGATAATACCTGGTTTTAAAAATGAGATAATTGAAATGTGATCTTTTAATATCCCCATTTCTCCCTCAAAAGCAGGTACTACTACTTCCGATACATCTTCTTTGACCAAAAAAGATTTTTCAGGATTTACTATCTCAATTTTAAATTCTTCGCTCATTAAGCTGCGGCTTCTTTTTCCATTTTTTGAGCTTTTTCAATAGCCTCTTCAATTGTTCCGACCATGTAAAAAGCTGCTTCTGGCAAATGATCATATTCACCCTTACAGATTGCATCAAATCCTTTGATTGTAGATTCGAGATCAACTAATTTTCCCGGTGAACCTGTAAATACTTCCGCAACAAAGAATGGTTGAGATAAAAATCTTTGAATCTTTCTTGCTCTTGCTACAACTAATTTATCTTCCTCAGATAATTCATCCATACCAAGGATAGCAATAATATCCTGAAGTGATTTATAAGATTGTAAAATTCTTTGTACATCTCTCGCAACTCTATAGTGCTCGTCACCAACTATTCTTGGATCTAAAATTCTTGAAGTAGAATCTAATGGATCTACTGCAGGATAAATACCAATTTCAGCTATTTGTCTTGAAAGTACAGTAGTAGCATCTAAGTGAGCAAATGATGTTGCAGGTGCTGGATCAGTCAAGTCATCAGCTGGAACATAAATCGCTTGCACAGAAGTAATTGATCCTTTGTTTGTTGTTGTAATTCTTTCTTGAAGATTACCCATATCAGTAGCTAATGTAGGCTGATATCCTACAGCTGAAGGAATTCTACCTAATAAAGCAGATACCTCTGAACCAGCTTGAGTAAATCTAAAAATATTATCAACGAAGAATAAAACGTCTTGTCCTTCTTGATCTCTAAAATATTCTGCAACTGTTAATCCAGTTAAAGCAACTCTTGCTCTTGCTCCTGGAGGTTCATTCATTTGTCCATAAACTAAAGCAGCTTTAGAACCAGGGCCATCTTGCTTGATTACTCCAGATTCCATCATCTCATGGTAAAGATCATTTCCTTCTCTAGTTCTTTCTCCAACTCCAGCAAAAACTGAAAATCCACCATGTGCTTTTGCAACGTTGTTAATCAATTCCATAATTAAAACTGTCTTACCAACACCTGCACCTCCAAATAGTCCAATTTTTCCTCCTTTGGCATATGGTGCTAATAAGTCAATAACTTTAATACCAGTAACTAATATTTCAGTTTCAGTTGATTGATCATTAAATTCAGGTGCAGCTCTGTGAATAGGCCAGCTTTCTTTAGTTTTAACCTCACCTCTTTCATCAATTGGCTCACCAATTACATTAATAATTCTACCTAGTGTTTCTGGTCCAACAGGTACCTGGATAGGAGCATTCGTATTTACAACTTCATCTCCTCTTTTTAATCCTTCAGTAGCATCCATTGCAATAGTTCTTACAGTAGTTTCTCCTAAGTGCTGAGCAACCTCTAAAACCAGTCTATTGTCACCATTTTTACATTCTAATGCTGTTAAAATTTCCGGTAATTCTCCCTCAAATTTTACGTCTACTACCGCTCCAATAACTTGTGTGATTATTCCTTTGCTCATAATTATAAACTTTCTGCTCCTGATATGATTTCTATTAGTTCTTTAGTAATTGCTGCCTGACGACTTCTATTATATTCGATAGTAAGTTTGTCAACCATTTCACCTGCGTTTCGGGTTGCATTATCCATTGCACTCATTCTGGATCCTTGTTCGCTAGCTGAATTCTCTAACATTGCCTTAAATATTTGTGTTGAAATATTTTTTGGCAACAAATTGCTTAAAATTTCGTCTTCATCTGGTTCAAATTCGTAACTTTCATCTGAACTATTTTCGTTCCCTTCATCATTTAAAGGAATTATTTGTTGAGCCTGTGGGATTTGTGTAATTACATTTTTAAATTTATTGTAAAAAATTGTACAAACATCAAATTCACCTGCTTCAAATTTTTCAATAATAATTTTTCCTACTTTATCTGCATCAAAATAATTTGCATTTTTCGACTCTTTAAATGAAATATTTTCAATTATTTTATCACCATAAATTCTCTTAAGCTGGTCATTACCTTTTGAACCTACAGTGATAATTTTAAGCTCTTTATTCTCATCTAAAATTTTAGAAAAGTAACTTTTTGCTTTCTTAATTATGTTGGAATTAAACCCACCACATAGACCTCTATCTGATGTCATAACAACACAAAGATGAACTTTGTCTTGTCCTGTACCAGCTAATAACTTTGGTGCATTTTCTTTATCTGAAATTCCACTAGAAAGGTTTAAAATTACATTGTTCATTTTTTCTGAATAAGGTCGTCCTTTTTCAGCACTTTCTTGTGCTTTTCTTAATTTAGCAGCTGCAACCATTTTCATAGCCTTAGTAATCTTTTGTGTAGATTTTACACTGGCTATTCTTTTTTTTAGGTCGTCTAAACTTGCCATATCAAATTAAGATTTAAGGGTTTCCTTTAATTGAGTAATCAGTTCAACTAATAACTTTTCTTTATCCTCTTCAAGTTTTCCTGAACTTTGTATCGATTCAATAATCTCAGGTTTTTCCGATTTACATTTCTCAATTATTTTACTTTCAAAACCTGCAACATCTTTTAAATCGATATCATCTAGATATCCTTTAACACCACAGAAAACCGAAATTACTTGTTCAGCAACTGTCATTGGAGAATATTGCTTTTGTTTTAGTAGCTCAGTTAATTTTGATCCTCTATTCAATAATTGTTGAGTAGAAGCATCTAAATCTGAACCAAATTGAGCAAATGCTGCCATTTCTCTATATTGAGCAAGCTCAAGTTTCATAGATCCTGAAACTTTTTTCATTGCTTTAGTTTGTGCGGATGAACCTACCCTTGAAACTGATAAACCAACGTTAATTGCAGGTCTTATACCTTGGTTGAATAATTCAGTTTCCAAGAAAATCTGACCATCCGTAATTGAAATTACGTTTGTTGGAATAAACGCAGATACATCTCCACCTTGAGTTTCAATAATTGGAAGTGCTGTTAAAGATCCTCCACCATGTTCATCACTCAATTTCGCAGCTCTTTCTAATAATCTACTATGTAAATAGAATACATCTCCTGGATAAGCCTCACGTCCTGGAGGTCTTCTAAGTAAAAGAGACATTTGTCTATAAGCTACTGCTTGTTTTGATAAATCATCATAGATAATTAACGCGTGCATTCCATTATCTCTGAAATATTCACCCATAGCACAACCAGTATATGGAGCTAAAAACTGAAGTGGTGCTGAGTCAGATGCTGTTGCCGCAACAATCGTTGTATATTCCATTGCACCAGCTTCTTCTAAAGTTTTTTGAATTTGTCTAACAGTTGATCTCTTCTGACCTACAGCAACATAAATACAATATAATTTTTGTTTTTCGTCACCTGATTCATTGATCTTTTTTTGATTTATGATCGCGTCAACTGCAACAGCAGTTTTTCCAGTCTGTCTATCACCAATAATTAATTCCCTTTGTCCTCTTCCTATTGGAACCAAACTATCAATTGATTTTAAACCTGTTTGCATTGGTTCATTAACTGATTGTCTAGGGATAATTCCAGGGGCCTTAACCTCTACTCTGCTCTTTTGTACACTTTTATCTAATGCACCCTTGCCATCAATCGGATTTCCTAAACCATCTACTACTCTACCTAGTAACTCTTTTCCAACTGGCGTATCAACAATTTTTCCAGTTCTTTTTACAACATCACCTTCTTTAACATTTCTGTCATCACCAAAAATTACAACACCAACGTTTTCGCTCTCTAAGTTTAGGGCCATACCTTTAGAGCCATCAGAAAATTCAACCATCTCTCCAGCCTGAACATTGTCAAGACCGTAAATTCTAGCGATACCGTCACCAACTGATAAAACTTGACCTACTTCAGTAACCTCTGCTTTATCTCCAAAATTTTTTATTTGTTCTTTTAATATCTTTGTAACTTCTGAAGGATTTATTTCCATTTATGCCTCTATCATTCTATTTTCGATTTGTTGTAATTTACTTTGAATTGAGGTGTCAACCATAGTACTCCCTACCTGTACTACTAAACCTCCTATTAAACTTTCATCATGTTTGTAGTTTAATTTTATTTTTGAACTAAAATTTTTAGTTAATTCTTCCGTAATTTGTTTAATTTCTTCATTAGATAATTGTTTAGCAGATCTTAATTCGGCTTTTAGCTCACCTCTTTTTTCTGAACAGATCTCGATAAAACTTTTAAGAATTCTTTCTACAAAAAAGAACCTTCTTTTTTGAATTAAAAAACTTAAGAAATTTTTTAACAATTGATCAAATTTATAATTTTCTGAGATTGTATTAACTACTTTTAATAAATCATCTTGGCTTGTAGTTGGATCTTTTATTAAATTTGAAAAATCTTGGCTTTGTTCTAGCAATTTTAGAACTGAGAGTGACTGCTCTTCTATTTGGGATGTAACATTGCTTTCAGTAGATAATTCATAAAGCGCAAGTGAATACCTTTCTGCTGAAGTAATTGAAAATCCTGTGTCTTTGCTCAACTTGATACCTCTAAAATGTTGAAGATTATTTAAAAATCACGCTCTAATTAACATATGACCTTTATGTCTTCAAGTGACTGATTGACGAAAAAGTCCTCTTTTTTGGGCCTAATTGAAGTTAATTGGATCAACATCAACTGAAAGTTTTATTCCTTTAGAAAATTTGTATTTTGGAACTGATTTTGCAATAGCATTTTGTAGTTTCATAGATTTTGAGCCTCTAATTAAAAATCTGACTCTAAAATTTCTTTTTATTCTAAATATAGGAGCTTCAACTGGACCCAATATATTTCCCTCAATTTTATTTTCTAAATAATTTTTAAAGTCATAAGCCTCTTTTTGTAATTTTTTTTGATTTTCACCAGTCATGATCAAGGAAATAAATCTTTGATAAGGTGGAAGTTTATTTTTTTTTCTAATTTCTAGTTCTCTTTTTAAAAATATATCAGGATTTTTATCTGTAATTTCTAAAATCATATTCTTATTATTGTTATAAGTTTGAAAATATACTGTTGCAGGTTTTCCTGTTCTTCCAGCTCGTCCTGATAACTGATGATATAACTGCAAATTTTTTTCTGCACCTCTTAAATCATTCCCGTTAGCTGATAGATCAATATCAACAACAACAATACAATTTAAACTTGGAAAGTGAAATCCTTTAGAAATTAATTGTGTACCAACTAATATTTGAGTTTGATTGTTTATAATTCTTTCTAATTTATTTGATGAGTCTTTTTTATTCATTGTATCACTTGAAAAAATTTCAACTTCCTTATTAGGAAATTTTTTTTTAACTTCCTCAGATATTCTCTCTACACCAGGTCCACTAAAGACAAAATTACATTCATCCTCTTTTGAACAATCTCTTTTTAAATCAGTTTTAAAACCACAATAATGACATAATAAATTATTTTTATTTTTATGATAAACAAGATTGATAGTACAATTTGGACAAGAATAACTTGTTAAACAATTTTTACACAAGGCATGAGGTGAAAAACCTCTTCTATTTAAAAAGAATAAAACTTGATCTTTTCTCTCAAGGTGAAGGTTTACTTTTTCAATTATTTTATCTGATAACCACGATTGTTTTTCAAGTTTGGTTTTATTAAGATCTATAATTTCATAATTAGGTAATGAAGCATTTTTATATCTCTCTGTAAGTCTTGACAAGGAATATTTTCCTTTTTGAATATTTTCAAAAGTTTCAATTGATGGAACGGCTGTAACTAAATTAATTGGTATATTTTCAAATGAAGCTCTAGAGATTGCCATATCTCGTGCATTATAAGTTACACCTTCATCTTGTTTAAACGATTGATCGTGCTCTTCATCTACAATTATCATACCTAGATTTTTAAAAGGTAAAAATAATGATGATCTTGCTCCTATAATTACTTTAACTTCTCCATTTGATATTCCACTCCAAATTAATTCTTTCTTTTTTTTTGAAACTCCTGAGTGCCACACAGCTGCATTAAAACCAAAATATTCATTAAATTTTTTTTTAAATTGACCTGTTAAACCTATCTCAGGTAACAAAATTAAGCCCTGATATCCTTGTTTTATAAGGTTTTTTAAAGCTTCAAAATATACAAGAGTTTTACCTGATCCTGTTGTTCCTTGTAACACGTGTACTCTAAAATTTCTGTTAGTGCTTACCATTTCTTCATATGCTTTGATTTGATCTTTGGTTAATTTTATGGATGTATTTTTAATTTCACTTTTAAAATTATTATAAGAACTTAGCTCCTTATTTTCTATTGCATGACTACTTAATAAAATAAGCTTTAGAGCCATTCCTTTTGGAATAATATTGTACTCTGAAAACCAGTTTAAAAATTTAATAGTATTTTTTTTTAGAGGAGTCACATCTAATTTCCTCAAAACTTTTTTTATTTTAAATGTTTTGTTGCTATTTTTTTCAAATTCATCCCAAACTACACCTGTAATTTTTGATTTACCAAAAGGAACTTCCACGTAGTCTCCTAATTTGAGATCAATACTACTTTCATAAGTAAATGGATGATCAAAAATATTAGGTAAAAGAATCGGAAATTTCATATTTTTATAATATGAAAAAAAATTAAGAGTGTATTTGACTTTTTAACATACACACAGAACCGTTGATACAAAACACTTTTAGAAGCAATGTTTACTCTCTTCTTTCCATACCAAGAATGTACCAAGAAATGTCAATAAGTGATCAATAAATCCTAGCATTCTCAACATATTTTGGAATCTTATTTCATTTTAAATCTTGGTACAAGAACTTTAAAAACTAATACATTTTTCGTATTCATCTTTAGCTTGTGTACCAGTCAGTTTCAAATCTTCAACATGGCTTCTACAAGATGCTGCCTCGTATGCTTGACCCAAAAATCCTAGCACAACTATAACAAAGATTATTGCTAAAAATTTTTTCATTTAATTTGAAATAATTTGTTTAATCTCTTTATACAGATTTGTTATTTTATTTTCATTATCTAATAGCTCACTTAAATCCTCTGAAAAATTAAACTTTGAAAGTTTGTTTGGATAATTTTTTTTAGTGTAAACTATGTAATAAAGCAGCTTAAAATGAAGTATCTGAACTGGTGTTAATGGAATTTTAACATATTCATCACTAATCCTTTTGGATTTTAATTTCATTATATTTTCAACAAAACACTCCTCAAATATTTTTGGATGTACCTTTTCAACCATATTGTAACCAAAAGTCTCAACTAAATTTGCTTGATCTGCATTATATCGCTTGCTACTTTTAACGGGATCATGTTCAACATAATGGTTTATAAATTTAAGTAATGCTAGTTCAGTATTCATAAAATAATTGATAGTTATTAGTGTTATAAAATTTAAGTTTCTTGCTCATATATTTTAAGAACTTGTTTTTTATAAAAATCTTTACATTTATTTATTTCTTCTGCTTTAAAATTAACTCCATCATCCATTCCATCATTGTGGGAATAAGTGCTAATATTAAAAGTTTTTTCATCCTTTACTCTTAAATGTACGTTCATTCTTCCAATAATAAAAAGAGCGTATCCTAATGTTTCATCTTTATCTTTTGAATATTCTAAAAATACATCAAGATTAGTATTTTTTTTAACTCTATTAGCAATTACTAATAATTCGTCTGCAAATTCAAAATCTTTCCTAAATGTATTTTTCCACAACTCAAAACACTTTTTTTTATGTTCATTATCTCTTTTGGCAAGTTCATCTGCTTGCTTTATTAAAATATTTCGCTCATTTTCTTTTTTTTTATCGATTTCCTCTAATTTTTTTTCAATGTTTTTTTGTGATGTAGTTTTTATAATTTTTAATCTTTGTAAAATTTTTTTTATCATTAAAATTTTTGATTAATTTTTTTTATCGGTAAATCTTTTTTATTA
>QCGU01000005.1 GCA_003278165.1 Pelagibacteraceae bacterium AG-390-A02 | reverse complement strand
ATTAATGATGTTGTAATGACAACAAGCCCATGCCAGATATTCTCAATACCAATAAGTAAAAGTTCATGATTAAACAAAAAGACTATTGGCAATATTCCTGTTCTTAAACTATACCAAAAGGCTTGAACTCCAGTCCTTAATGGATCTCCTCCAGATATTCCTGCAGTCGCATAAGAAGCTAGTCCTACTGGCGGTGTTACATCTGCCATCAGTCCAAAGTAAAAAACAAATAAATGAACTGCTATTAGTGGAAAAATAAACCCAGATGCATTTCCAACATCAACTAAAACGGTTGCCATCAAAGATGCAACCACAACATAGTTTGCTGTAGTTGGTAAACCCATTCCTAACAATAAACATAAAATTATTGTTAAAAATAATAGTATTGTGACGTTATCTTTAGCAATAGACTCTATAACAATAATTAAATTTGTACTTAAGCCTGTTGAGCCAACTGCACCTACTATGATACCAGCTGTAGCAATTGCAATACCAACTGCTACCATATTTAATGCTCCTTTTTTCAAAACCAATGATTGTTTGATTAAACCATTCTTTAAAAGAGTCTTTAGAATAATTATTTTTAATAATTAGGTTTATTAGATTAACTAAAATTAAAGTAATTGTAGCATAAAAAATTGAATACGAAGCAGTAAACCTTAAATAAACAAGAGTATAAATTAAAACAAAAATAGGAATTAAAAAATGAATTCCAGATAAAAATGTTTTTCTCAAATTTGGAACATCAGCATCTTCCATTCCTTTCAGATTTAATTTTAGAGCTTCTAGGTGCGATATATAAAATAGAGCAATATAAGAAATAATTGCAGGTAAAAAAGCATGTTTAACTATTTCAAAATAAGTAACTCCAATAAAACTTGCCATTACAAATGCTGCAGCACCCATTACAGGAGGCATTATTTGTCCATTTACAGATGATGAAACTTCGATTGCACCGGCCTTTTCTTTAGAGAAACCTGTTTTTTTCATTATTGGAATTGTAAATGTTCCAGTGGTTACAGTATTTGCAATTGATGATCCTGAAATTAAACCAGTCATTCCTGAACCTAAAATTGCAGCTTTAGCTGGTCCTCCTCTCATTTTACCAACCATCGCGAAAGCTAAATCTAAAAAATATTTACCACCACCTGCTGTTTCAAGTAAGGCACCAAATAAAACGAATAGAAAAATAAAATCTACAGAAACTCCAATAGGAATTCCAAATATTGCCTCTTGATCCAACCATTGAAATCCCACCAATCTATTTAAAGACAAGCCTCCATGAGAAATTATCTCTGGTGCATACCTACCAAAATATGAAAATAATAAAAAACAAGTTGCAATGATTACCAATGGTAATCCAATTGCTCTTCTTGTGGCTTCTAAAAGAATTAAAATACCACATCCTCCTAAAATTAATTCTACTGGAAAATTAAATGTATCAGTAATTTTTAAATTTAGCAGAACACCACCCCTCTCTACTAACTGATCATAAAAAAAATAAATATAGAGACAAGAAAATGCACCTACAAAACTTATTATAATATCAAAAAATGAAATCTTTTTTCCTTTTGCTACTGGGTAAATTAAAAATGCTAAAGTTAATGCAAATCCTAAATGTATTGCTCTAGCAGGCAAACCTTTAAACATTCCAAAATTCAACATAAATGGAAATGGTGAAGCGTACCAAAGTTGAAATAAGGACCAAATGATAGCTATAGCAGAAACGACCTTTAAATGAAATCCAGTAATGTTTTTAGTTGGTGATAAATCTTCGCTTATTTTATTTTTTATATTAGCGCTAATTGAATCACTCATAAGAAATATTCATAACATAAAAAAAAGGCCCGGTAAAAATTACCAGGCCTTTAAAAAAGTAAAAAACTTGGATTACATTAATCCAGCTTCTTTATAATATTTAATTGCACCAGGATGTAGTGGAGCAGATAAACCATCTTTAATCATGTTTTTCTTTTCCAAAAATCCAAACGCTGGATGTTGTTTTTTGAAATCATCAAAGTTTTCAAAAACTGCTTTTGTAACTAAGTATACTAATTCTTCAGAAACATCTGCCGAAGTTACTACGGTTGCTTTAACACCAAATGTAGTAGCATCTTTTTTCTGTTTAGTATAAGTGCCTTTAGGAATTACAGCTTGTGCATAATAATCAGCACCATCAATTAAACCTTGCACTTCTGGTCCAGTCAAATTGATCGGAGATGCTTTAGCGGCACAAGTTGCTGCTTGTTCCATTGCACCATTTGGAAATCCAACTGAATAACCAAATGCATCGATTTTACCATCGCATAAAGCTTTCACTTGCTCTGAAGAAGTTAACTCTGTCGTTGATTTAAAGAAACTATTATCAACACCCATAGCTTTCATTAGTTCTTCCATAGTTCCTCTCTGACCAGAACCAGGGTTACCAATGTTAACTACTTTACCTTCTAAGTCTGCAAAATCTTTAATTCTTGCTTTTTTTCTAGCCCAAATTTGAAAAGGTTCGTTGTGAACTGAAAACACAGCTCTCAAATCACTAAACTGTTTTCCTTCCCATTTGCTTGAACCATTCACTGCGTGATATTGCCAGTCAGATTGAGCTACACCAAACTGAAATTCTCCAGCTGCTATTTGCCCAATATTATAGTTTGAACCACCTGTGGATGGAGCTGTACATCTATACGCTTTAGCTGTACCTTTTTTTCTTCCATGCTCAGCACTAATTGCTGATTTGTGAAGCATTTTACATATAGCGTTACCTGTTTGGAAATATACTCCAGTAGGTCCACCAGTTCCTATCGTAAAGAACTCGGCTGATTTAGCAACTGTAGTTAATGACAGTGATGCAAATAAAATCAGTAAAGCACTTGATAGAGATGTAATTATTTTTTTCATTATTTTCCCCTCTCTCTAATTGTATGTCGTTATTTTTATAAGTTAATCTTACCAAAAATTTATAATGGATGTACAGGGTGATTTTAAAGATTTTCTGACCATTTTTTTAAATTATCAACACCTTCTACAATCTTTGGCGCTAACTTTTTGATTATATCAAAATCAATAGACTGATCTTCTTCAATACTATTCATAAATTTTTCTCCATCAAAATCAGTAAAGCTTAATCTTGCTAGCATTTTACTTTCATAAAATCCGAAATCTGATCCAGGTAATAATGCAACACCTGTTTCTTTTAAAATATTTTCACACATTTCTGATGAAGTTTTAAATTTAGAATTTAAAAATTCAGGCATTAAATAGAAACCTCCTTGAGGTTCATTAATTAAAATTTTGTTTGATTTTAAATTTTGATAAACATAATTGCCAACAGCCTTTAAAATATTTTTAGATTTATTAATGTACTTACTATGATTATTTTCATAAGCTTTTATTGAGGCATATTGGATAGGCGCACTTACTGCTGAAAAGGTTTCACTAGCTAAAACATTAATCATGTTTTTTATGTCATTTAAGCTCTCTGGAACAATAAAATACCCCAATCTCCAACCGCCAGCTCCACACCATTTACTTAGACCGGTACTAATAATTGTTTTTTCAGGACAAAAATTTGAAATAGACTTATAATTTTTTGTAAAAGTCAGTTCTGAATATATCTCATCAGATAAAATTATAAGATTATGTTTATTTGCAACATTAGAAATCTCTTCCAAATTTTCACAAACTTGCCCTGAAGGATTATTGGGGGAATTTAAAAATAATAAATAATTTTTATTTTTATCTTTTAATATTACTTCCTCTATTTCTTGAGCTGTAGGAAACCAATTATTTTCTCTTTTTGTTTGTAAAATTTGAATTTTGTTTCTTCCTAATATCGCTTGTGGCGCGTAAGAAACCCAACTTGGCGCAGGCAATATAATTTCACCGTCGAATATTACATGAAGTAAAAACATCAACTCCTTAGAGCCTGGTCCTATGATGACATTTTCAGAATTATATTCATAATTTTTTTTCTTTGATGTGTATTTTGCAACAGACTGTCTTAGTTCTGAAAGACCCTGCATGGGTAAATATTTATTTTGATACGCATTATTTTTAAGCTCCTCTACTACGTCTTGTGGAACTTTAAAGGGTGATTGTCCAAAACCAAATTTAAATATTTTTTTTCCTTCTTCTTCAAGTATTTTTGAAGCTTCATTAATTGCTAGCGTAGAAGATGG
Organism: Pelagibacteraceae bacterium AG-390-A02; assembly: GCA_003278165.1. GTDB lineage: Bacteria > Pseudomonadota > Alphaproteobacteria > Pelagibacterales > Pelagibacteraceae > Pelagibacter. Next base: position 56,101 of record QCGU01000005.1, on the reverse strand, counting down.
TTTTAAATCTTTAACTATATTTTTTAACATTTAATAACTTAACTGTTTCAAATTTTTGTATTGTTTTAAAACTTCTGGGTTTGCTAAAGCCTCTTTATTTTTAACAACACTTCCTTCTATAGTGCTTTTAACTGCAAGCTCAACAATTTTACCACTTTTAGTTCTTGGAATATCTTTTACAACAATTACTTTATTAGGGACATGTCTTGGTGATGCATTTATTCTTATTTGAGTTTTTATTCTATTAAGCAAAGAATCATTAAGTATGTATCCATTACTCATTGCAACGAAAAGAATTATTCTTATATCATTATCCCAAGATTGACCAACTACCAACGCTTCTTTAATTTCTTTAAACTTTTCAACCTCAGAATATATTTCAGCAGTACCAAGTCTTACACCACCTGGATTAAGAGTAGTATCAGATCTTCCATGTATAATAAAACCATCGGTATTTTTTCTTTCAGCATAATCACCATGATGCCAAGTATTTTTATATTTATTGAAGTAAGCTTTTTTAAATTTTACGTCATTTTTATCATTCCAAAATTTAAGAGGCATTGATGGAAATGGATTTTTACAAACAAGTTCACCTTTATAATTTTTTAAAGATTTGCCTCTATCATCAAAGACATCAACATCTAAACCTAAACCAGAATTTTGTATTTCACCAATATTTACTGGCTGATATATATTCCCTAAAACGAAACACGATACAATATCTGTACCACCCGAAATAGATGAGAGATGAACTTTCTTTTTAATATTTTTATAAACATATTTGAAACCCTCACTTGATAAAGGAGAACCGGTTGAACATATTGTTTTTAGTTTTTGAAGTTTATATTTAAATTTAAGATTAGGTTCTAATTTTCTTAGAGCATCAATATATTTAGCACTAATTCCAAACAGAGTAATTTTTTCTCTTTGTGCTATTTTTAAAAGTAAATCACTTGATTTATACATTGGGGAGCCATCAAAAAGTACTATTGATGCCTTTGAAGCTAACGAGCTTACTAACCAATTCCACATCATCCAACCACAAGTAGTAAAATAAAATACATTATCATTTTCTTTTATATCACAATGTAATTGATGTTCTTTCTTATGCTGAAGAAGAACTCCACCAGTTCTGTGACAAATACACTTTGGTTTTCCAGTTGTTCCACTTGAATATAAAATAGCCAACTCATTTTCAAAATCATACTTTTTGAAATTTATTTTTTCAAATCGATTTTGAATAATCTCACGCCATTTAATTAATTTTATTTTCTTATATTTACTATGGTCAGTGACATATTTTTTTCCGGGATAATTAACAATCACGATGTTTTTAATTGATGGAATAGATTTTAAAATTTCAGATAATCTCTCTAATACATTAATTTTTTTCCCATTATAAAAATACTGGTCTGTAATAAACAAAACTTTTGGATTGATTTGAGAAAATCTTTCAACAACACCTTTAATACCAAAATCAGGACTACATGATGACCAAATGCTTCCTATAGCGCTCGCTGCTATAAACGCCTCAACTGTCTCGATAGTATTAGGCATATAGGCTGCAACTCTGTCTCCTTTTTTAACTTTAATTTGTTTTAAAAACTTTACAATTTTGCCTGTGGTTAAATTTAATTCTCTCCAAGATTTTTCTTTTCTAAAGCCATTTTCACTTATAAAAGTGATTGCCTTATCATCATTATTTTTTGATAATAAATTTTCACCAAAATTTAACTTGCTTCCTGGCAAGAATAAATTTTTATAAAATATTTTAGATCTTTTTATGTTTTTTTTACTTTTTAGTCCCTTAATTTCTGAAAATTCCCAAAAATAATTCCAAAACTCAGGTGAATTTTTAACAGACCAATTTAAAAAAGTTTTATAATTTAAATTAAATTTTTTTTTAATTTTTTTTGAAATAAATTTCTCAAAAGCATAAAGATTTGAATTTTTTTTCTCTTTTAAAGATGCTTCCCAAAGTTTATTGGTCATTTTTATTTTATTAAATTACTATTATAGAATTAATCTCAATTATGATATTCTCATTAATATTAATATAAAAATGAGAACTTTTTACCCTCCGATTCGGTCATGTTTTAGTCTATTTTTGTTCTATAGCACTAACAATATCTGGTAGGTAAAAAAAAATATACACCAAAGATAGAAATGCCTAAAAATAAAATTACAGCTGTTCTTGGTCCAACAAACACAGGTAAAACTCATCTTGCAATTGATACAATGCTATCTTTTGACAGTGGAATGATTGGGTTCCCATTAAGATTATTAGCAAGAGAAGTTTACGATAAAGTAATAAAAAAAATAAGTATAGACAAAGTTGCTTTAATAACTGGTGAAGAAAAAATAATTCCTACAAATGCAAAATATTATTTATGTACAGTCGAATCAATGCCTATTGAAAAGCATTTAGAATTTGTGGGCATAGATGAAATCCAAATGTGTGCAGATCATGAAAGAGGTCACATATTCACAGATAGAATATTAAATTTAAGAGGTGAAAAACTTACGATGTTAATGGGTTCTAGCACTATTAAAAGTATCATATCTAAATTAAACGAGGATATAGAATTTATTAATAGAGATAGATTATCAAAACTCACCTATGCTGGACATAAAAAAATATCAAGAATAAATAGAAAAACTGCAATCATAGCTTTTTCAGCAGAGGAAGTTTATGCAATAGCGGAATTAATAAGAAGACAAAAGGGTGGGGCAGCTATCGTTATGGGTTCATTAAGTCCTAAAACGAGAAATGCTCAAGTAGAGCTTTATCAATCTGGAGATGTTGATTTTTTAGTGGCCACTGACGCTATTGGAATGGGAATAAATATGGATCTAGATTATGTATATTTTTCAAACCTTAAAAAATTTGATGGTAAAAAATTAAGAAAATTAAATTTATCTGAAATAGGTCAAATAGCAGGAAGAGCTGGAAGATATTTAAATGATGGTGGTTTTGGAATAACTGGTGATTGCAAAGAAATTTCCCCTGAGGAAGTAGAATTAATTGAAGGACATAAATTTGAAGAAATAAGAACTTTATTCTGGAGAAATTCTGATCTTAATTTTAACAACCCAAATTCACTTATTAAAAGTCTTGAAGAAAGACCTCAGATGGAATGGTTAAGAAAAGTTCATGAATGTGAGGATGAAAGAGCGCTAAAATATTTTATAAAAGATGAAAAAAATAATCTAGAATTTAATGAAAGGACTCTTAAATTATTATGGGAATGTTGTCAGATACCTGATTTTGTTAAAAAAACCTACGGCAATCATTATGAAGTAATCAGAAATGTTTTTAAATTTTTAAATAGAGAAAAAGGTCTGATTTCAGAAGATTACATGAGATTACAGCTCATGAAACTTGATAAATTAGAGGGAAATGTAGATTCTTTATCAAATAGAATTGCAAATGTAAGAACTTGGTCATATGTTTCAAATAAAAATAATTGGGTAGAAAATCAAAATTATTGGATAGAAAAAACAAAACATTTAGAAGATAGACTTTCTGACAGACTTCATGAAGAGCTTACCAAGACTTTTATCGACAAAAGAGCAAGTATACTTGCAAGAGGTTTAAAACAAGACATGGAATTTAAAACTGAAATATTACAGAACAATGACGTGAAAATAGATGATCAGTTTATTGGTAAGATCAAAGGTTTGAAATTAGAATTAGATTTAAAAAAAGGCTCTTTGGAAACTGATATAAAGTCATTAAAAAAAGCTGCTAGACAATCAATTGGACCTGAGTTTGATAAAAGAATTCAATCAATTATAGACACAGGATTAATAGATTTGAAGGAGGACTTTAAAATATATTGGAATGAATTTCCAATTGCCAAGCTGTTACCAGGAAATGATTATTTAAGTCCTAATTTTACTTTAATTGTTGATGACATTATTGAACAAAATCCAAAACAAAAACTAAATGACTTTATTCAAAAATGGCTAAACTCAAAAATAAGTAATGTCTTGAAAAGTTTAATCGATTTAAAAAATATTAAAGAGGATAAATCTTCAATTAAGGCTTTAGCTTATCAGCTTTATGAAAATAATGGTGTTTTAAAAAGAGAACAAGTTTCTGATTATTTGAAAAATCTTGAACAAATAGATAGAAAAGTACTAAGAGAATTGGGTGTAAAATTTGGAAGATACCATGTGTTCCTTTATCAACTTATAAAACCAGATGCTGTATCTTTAAGAACCTTATTGTGGAAAAATTTTCATCAAAAATTCCACAATTTAAAACCACCAACTTTTGGATTAAATTTTTTAGAGGATAAAGATTCTCAAAATAAAAACTTTATGCTTCTCTGTGGATTTGAAAAATTTGATAATCTTTTTGTAAGAATAGATATTCTTGAAAGACTTTTTGTACAAATAATTAATGCTACTTCAAAAGAAAATAGTGAAATAAAAATGATACCTGAAATGTTAAATCTCTTGGGTTGTAGCAAAGAGAAATTTAAAAAATTATTACAAAAAATGGGTTATAAAACTTATGATAAAGAACAAGAAATGTTTTTTAAATATAATCCTGTTAAAAAATTTAAAAAGATACAGAACAAAAAAATTTCAAATGAAAATCCATTTAAAGTTCTTAAAAATCTCAAGTTAGGTTAATTTAATGTTTTTTAAAAAGACAGATAAAAGAGAAGAGAATAATTTTATAGTAAAAATTTGTGCTTTATTAATCCATGCTGCAAAAATAGATGAAAGTTATACTGACAAAGAAGAGGAAATAATAAAAAAAACACTTCTAGAGTTGGGCCTAGAAAATGAAAAAATCATACAAACTATCAATGATGCAAAAATTATTGAGGAAAATTCAAACCAAATTTTAGACTTCACAAGGGAAATTAAAAATTTACCTGAAAAAGATAAAATTAAAATAGTAGAAGCTCTTTGGTCAATTATTTACTCTAATGAAGATGCTGATATGTATGAAACAAATCTGATGAGAAGATTAGCGGGACTTTTATACATTGACAGTAAAACTATGGGAGATATTAAGCATAAAATAAAAGAGGAAAGTAAAGAGTGACTTATATTGTAAACGATAATTGCATTAAGTGTAAGCTTACTGATTGTGTAGATGTGTGTCCGGTTGATTGTTTTTATGAAGGTAAAAATATGCTTGTAATTAAACCGGATGAGTGTATAGATTGTGGCGTTTGTGAGCCAGAGTGTCCCGTTGATGCTATAAAAGCAGATACAGAACCTGGAAGCGAAAAATGGTTAGAAATCAATAAAAAATATTCAGAAATCTGGCCAAACATAAGTGAGAAAAAAGATCCCCCAACGGATCACGAAAAATTTAAAAATGAGCAAAATAAGTACGAAAAGTATTTTAAAGAAAATCTTTAAAGGCAAATCAGATAAAGAAATGACAAAAAAAGTTAAAAAGAAAAAAGTTAATAAAGTTAAAAAAGCTATAAAACCTAAAACTAAAAAAGTTAAAAAAGTAGTAGTAAAAAAAGCTAAAAAAGTATTAAAAAAAATTCCAAATAAATCTCCTAAAATAAAAAAAGTTTCAAAAACTACAGAAACACCAAATGAAACGAAAGTAGATAATTTAAGAATATCAAAAACTAATGAGGTTAAACCTGAGATAAAAAAAGTAAAAAAACAAGAAACTGAAAAAAGAGAATTTAAAATTAAAGATTATGTTGTTTATCCAAAACATGGTGTTGGTCAGATTACAGAATTTAAAAAAATAAATATCGGTGGTATTGATGTTGAAACATACGTTATCAAATTTGAAAAAGATAAAGCTAATGGTATGGTACCGGTTAACAAACAGTCTCACCTAAGGCCTTTAGCAACAATTAATCAAGTAAACAAATGTATTTCTATATTAAAAAGTAAGCCAAAAATCAAAAGATCAATGTGGAGTAGAAGAGCACAAGAATATGAGGCAAAAATTTCATCAGGTAAAATTTATGAATTAGCTGAAGTTGTAAGAGATCTAAACAAAGGTGATGATCTTATGGTTGATCAATCTTATAGTGAAAGGCAACTTTTTGAAAAAGCTTATGAGAGAATGCAGTCAGAATTTCAGATAATTTTAAATTTATCACCAGAAGATACCCAAAAAAAATTAGATAAAGCATTAAAGAGAAATATTGTTGGACAAACACAAGCAATTAGCTCTACTCCTAAAACACCAACTGCTGATTTACCTGTCGAAGAACCTATTTCTGAAACTGACGAACCTTTAGACGAATAAAAAAAACGCCTCTCACACAAAAAGTTATGAGAAGCGTTTTTTGTAAAGAATACTAAGTTATTACTTTCTTCTTTTCTTAGCCTTTTTAGCTTTTTTCTTAGCTTTTTTCTTAGCTTTTTTCTTAGTTTTCTTTGCCGCTTTTTTTCTTTTCTTAGGCATCTTTAGCTCCCTTTTTAGTTTAACGAATCAAATTGATTCGTTGTTAACTTATTTTTATTTTTTTATACAACTTATGTCAAATCATTAATTAAAAGCGAATTTTAAAAAAATTATTTTTAATTTTTTATTTATTATAAAAAATTTTTTTATTAATTTAGTTAATGTTTATGCGGTAAATAAACTCTTAATTTAAAGAAATTTAATAAAGTTTTTCTATTTCACTTTTATACTTTTCAATAATTTTATATCTTTTTAACTTTAAAGTTGGTGTCATTAATCCATTTTCAATTGTAAATTGATCTTTAATTACAAAAAATTTTTTAATTTTTTCTATCTTAGATAAGTTTTTATTTATTGTTTCTATTTCTTTTGAAATGTTTTCATCTGACACATTACTTTCATTATTATTTAAAACTAAAATAGCTATTAAATATGGTTTGTTATCTCCATAAACTAATGCTTGCTCTACAAATTCAATCTTAAGTAAATCATTTTCAATTTTCACAGGAGAAATATTGTCACCACCTGGTGTAATTAAAATATCTTTTTTTCTATCAGTGATTTTTAAATATCCATTTTCAAAATGTCCTATATCTCCAGTATATAACCAGCCATCCTTTAAAACTTTTTCTGTCTCTTCCTTTTTATTCCAATAGCCTAACATAACATTTTCACCTTTAACCAGAATTTCACCATCGTCAGCAATTTTCACTTCATTACCACTAAAAGCAGGACCTACTGTATCTATCCTTATATCTTTTATTGGGTTGCAACTTACAACTGGAGAAGTTTCAGTTAACCCATACCCTTGCAAAGTCGGTAAACCTATCGAATTTAAAAAAACACCCACTTCTTTATCTAGCGCACCTCCTCCAGAAATGAATGCTTTTAGAGATCCTCCAAATTGAGCTTTTATTTTTTTTCTAACTATTTTTTCGCAAATTGTGTTTTGCACTTTTTCAATAAAAGTAAGTTTTTGATTTTTTAGTACTTTTTCTCCAAGATAAAGCATTTTGTTTATTAGAGATTTTTTAAAACCAGTAGCTTTATTAAAAGTCGAATTAATTTTTTGATACAGATTCTGATAAAATCTTGGAACAGCTGTCATAATATCTGGGCTACATTCTCCCATATTTTTAATTAACTTATCTATACTTTCTGCATAGTAAACTTCGGCTCCTATTGCTATTTGGACAAACTGAACAGTGTGTTCATAAGAATGCGATAATGGTAACCAAGTTAGGAATTTAGGTTTGTAAGATATTATCTCTTTTAAAAGTGAAATAGAACCTTCACAATTATTTAAAATCCCCCCATGGCTGAGCATTACTCCCTTGGGGTTACCTTGGGTTCCTGATGTATAAATAATACAAGCTACATCTTTTCTTGAAATTTCTAATTTTAAAAAATCGATCTCTTCACAATCGTTCTTTAGAAAAATGTCTTTAATACATATAGTATCTGATTGACTGTCAATTTGATCAAAGGTGATAACCTTTTTTATGAATGGCTTTGTAGAAATTATATTTTTAATTTTATTATATTGAACTTGATCTGAGACAACTATTACTGATGGATTACAATCATCAATTAAATATTCATAATCTCTTTCGGTGTAAGTGGTATAGGCTGGCACGGTAATTCCACCTGCTAACATTATCGCTAAATCAGATATCATCCATTCGGGTCTATTTTCTGAAATTAATAAACATCTATCTTTTTTTTGAATTAAAGATTTAAGCTCATCACTTAATTTTAAAATATTCAAATAAGTATCTCTCCAAGAAAATTTATCGTTTGGATTTTTTAAGGATTTTAGAAAAATTTGATCTGCTTTTTCTTTTGTATACTGATTATAAAATAGTTCTAAAAGATTATTATAGTTTTTTATATTCATAAACTTTGGTGGGCGAAGAGAGAATCGAACTCTCACTTCTTGCGAAACACGATTTTGAGTCGTGCGCGTCTACCAGTTCCGCCATTCGCCCATTAAATTAAATTATAATTAAATAGTATAAGAACTAAAATTATATTAAAACCAAAAAATGTTCCAAAGTCTTTATAAAAAGTGTTTAAATTTAGCTGCTCACAAAAGTTCAAATTTGTACTTAGGAATTGTTTCCTTCACTGAAAGTTCGTTTTTTCCTATACCCCCAGATGTAATGATTATTCCTATGGTGATTGCTAAAAAAAAAGAATATTTTAAAATATTTTTAATCGCATCTTTATTTTCAGTTTTAGGTGGAATTTTTGGATATTTACTAGGTTATTTGTTTTATGATTTAGCTATTCATGTAATTGAATTTTATGGTTATGAAAATAAAGTAGAAAATTTGAAGACAAATTTGTCTCAAGGATCAGGTTTTTTTGCCTGGCTAAGTATTCTTTTTCTAGCAGGATTTACTCCACTTCCCTATAAAGCATTCACTATTGCTAGCGGTGTTGTTGGTTTTAGTTTACCTGTATTTATTGTTGTAAGTTTAATCTCGAGAAGTCTTAGATTTTTTATTGTTGCTTATTTATCCTATAAATTTGGTGACTTATTTACTGAATTCATGGAGAGGCATGGTTCAAAATGGTTCACTATAATTGGAATTTTAATAGTTATAGTATTGGGAATTATATTTTTAATATTTAAATTTAATGCTTAATAACAAAACATTGTTTCTTAACCTAATTTTATTTGTCAGTTTCGTTGCTTTATTGTCAGCGTTCTTTATTGAATATGTTTTGGGTCATCAACCATGCAATCTTTGTATCTTAGAGAGAATTCCATATGTAATTGCAATAGTAATTATACTCTTGAATTATAAATTTTCTCAGTTTGAAAAAATATTTTTGGTTTTATTGGTAATTGTTTTTTTAACAGCTACTATCTTATCAGTTTATCATTTTGGTATTGAACAAGGATTTATAGAGGAATCTTTAGTTTGTGACCTAAAAAATGGCTCTGAGGCAACTTCCAAAGAAGAAATTTTAAAACAATTGCAAGAACAAAAAGTGAGCTGCAAAGATGTAACATTTAAAATTTTTGGATTATCTCTTACAACTTATAATATTGTAATTTCTATACTAATTACAATCAATGCATTAAAAATTTATTTAAACTATGCCAAAAGTAAGTAAAAAAAAAATTGAAGAATTTATAAGGGTCGATCATGCTGGTGAACGTGGAGCAGTTAAAATATATGAAGGTCAATTGTTAGCTTTAAATACATTTGTAAAAGATGAAAATTTGAAAAAAATCATAGAAGATATGAAAATTCATGAAAAAGAACATAGCGAATTCTTTGAAAACGAAATTAAGAAAAGAAATATTACTCCTACAAGACTTTTACCACTGTGGGATTTGCTTGGTGTTGGCTTAGGATTTGGTTCTACTCTGTTAGGCAAAAAAGCAGCTATGTTATGTACAGCATCTGTGGAAGAAGTAATTGATGAACACTACTTAAATCAAATTAATCAATTAGATGAAGATGAAAAATTTCTCAAAAATAAAATTACAAAATTTAGAGAAGACGAGCTTAATCATAAAGATATCGCTTATGAAAAAGGCGCAACTAAAAAAGGACCTTATAGTATTTTAGATAAAATAATTAAAACTGGTTCTAAAATTGCAATTAATATTTCTGAAAAAATTTAGGTTTCTAATTCAACATCCCAATACAAATAATCCATCCAACTTTTATGTAAAAAATTAGGAGGAAAGTTCTTACCATTTTTATGTAAATCTTCTGTTGAGGGTCTAAAAGGATATTGATTTAATTTCATTCCTGAATGTTTTAATAATTTTCCACCTTTTTTTACATTACATGCTGAACAAGCTGTAACAACATTGTCCCAATTTGTTTCTCCACCTTTGGATCTTGGAAGCAAATGATCAAAAGTAAGTTCCTCATTACTTCCACAATATTGACAAGAGAATTTATCTCTTAAAAAAACGTTAAATCTAGTAAAACTTGGTTTCGTTTGAGGAACAATATAGTCTTTTAAAGCTATTACACTTGGTAGCTTCATATTAAATGAAGGACTTCTGATAGTTCTATCGTAATGACTTACAATGATAACTCTATCAAGAAAAACTGATTTCACAGTATCTTGCCATGACCATAATGATAGTGGGTAATAGCTAAGAGGTCTGTAATCAGCATTGAGAACTAATGCAGGACATTTTTCTAATGACACATCTTGTTCAATAAAGTTGTTCACATTAAAACATTAACTTAGTTTAGCATCATAATCAATATGGTCAGATGTTAAATTTTTTTTAAAATATAATTTAATGCTGTACTTGATGCCTCGATAGGAATGTGATGGTCACAATTTTTTATTAATAACGTTTCAACAGGAATATTGTTTCGAATTAAAAAATCTTTAGCTTCAAGTAAATGTGTTGATGGAACAATTTGATCAATATCACCATGTATTAATAATGTATCTGTGCTATTTTTGATTCTATCTTTTAAATTAATTTGATCTATTATTTTACCAGAAAATCCCACGACACATAAAAATTTTTCTTTTGAAGTAAGACCAACATTCAAAGACATCATACAGCCCTGGCTAAAGCCTGATAAACAAATTTGTTGATTTGATAATTTGTGTTCAGTTTTAACTTCTTCAATAAATTTTTTAATAACATTTTCAGCTTTAATTGACTCTTCAAGGATATAGGATGGGTCTTCTTTAGTTAAATCAAACCATTGATATCCAGATGGATTAATTGCGCACTTTTCATGTCCATTAGGACAAATAAAAATTGTGTTTGGCAGATGTCTTTTCCAATTTAAAGTTAACATACTTATATCTTTTCCATCTCCACCATACCCATGAAGTAAAATTATCGCATTCTTAATTTCTGTTCCTTCTTCTGGTTTGATGATGATTGAGTTAAGGCAAAATGTCATAGATGATTTATTATGTTTTTTATTTTTAAAAACACACTACAATATTAATATGTTTTCTGGAATATTAGTTAAAATTTTATCTATCGCTCTTTTAATAGCTGTTGGAATAGTTTTGGTTTTAGGTATTGGAACTTTATTTAAAGGAGGAGAAACAAGTAAAAAATATTCAAATAAACTAATGCAGCTTAGAGTTCTGCTGCAATTTGTAGCCATACTTGTCTTGGTAGCTTTCGCATATTTTTTTAAAAACTAATTATATTTCTTAATCCACTTTAAAAAATCTTTGTCATTAAAGTCTATGTCACCAAGAACCCTTGCAAATTCCTCGCCCTCTTTATTTATAAATATTGATGTTGGAACTCCTCTTAGAGAGAAAGTTTTCGCTAAAGTTACTTCTGGATCAAAAAAAGGTTCCAAATTTTTTAAGTTTAATTTTACAAAAAATTCTTCAACTTTATTTAGTTTTTCTTTCCCAATATTAATAGGAAAAACTTTTAAATTATTAAGTGATGAATTTGCTTGCATATTGTCTAATGAAGGCATCTCTTCTTTACACGGAGGACACCAAGTAGCCCAAAAATTTAAAACTAACAATTTTCCTTTGAAATCATTAATTTTAATTTTTTCATTTTTCTTATTTAAAAAAAATACGTTTTCATACGTTTTTGGAACTTTATGAATAACAATATTTTTAATGTTCGGTAAATCACTAGCTTCTACAGTTGTAATTAAAAAAATAAATAATGCTAAAATTCTCATATTAATTAGGTATAACTAAATATCATGGCAAAAAATAAAAACAACCAAGCAATATGGAACACGCGAATACAAAAGGAAGCGTCAAACCTATTTCAAAAAGTTGGTAATTCTATTGATATAGACAAGAGACTTTACAAAGAAGATATACAAGGATCTATTGCACACGTTGAAATGCTTTTTAAACAAAAGATAATTTCCTTTAAAATAAAAAACAAAATTATTTATGGTCTAAATAAAATTTATAAAGAAATAACTTACAAAAAATTTGAATTTAATAAAAAATATGAAGACATTCATATGAATATAGAGAAAAGATTATTTCAAATAATTGGCGATGAAGCTGGATACATTCATACAGCTAGATCAAGAAATGATCAGGTAATAACTGATTTTAAAATTTGGATTAAAACTGCAACAAAAGATATTAATAACAATATAGATAAAGTAATCAAAAGCACAATTAAACTGGCTGAAAAAAATGTAGAGACTATAATGCCAGGATTTACTCATCTTAAAAATGCTCAAGCTATATCATTTGGCCATTATTTAATGGCTTATGTGGAAATGTTCACTAGAGATAAAAAAAGATTTTTAAACAATTTAGATAATTTAGATGAAAGTCCATTGGGTGTAGCAGCTTTATCAGGCACTTCGTTTAATATAGATAGAAATTTTACATCTAAAAAACTTGGTTTTAAAAGACCAACTAACAATTCAATAGATACCGTTTCGGATAGAGATTTTGTCCTAGATTTTCTTTATGCTATTTCAGTATGTTCAATGCATATTTCTAGAATCGCAGAGGAATTAATAATATGGAATTCAGATGGATTTAACTTAATCAACTTGTCTGATAAAGTTGTGACAGGCTCTTCGATTATGCCTCAAAAAAAGAATCCTGATCTTCTGGAGTATCTAAGAGGAAAAACTGGTACCTCTTATGGAAATTTTTTTTCTATGCTAACCATACTAAAGGGCTTACCACTATCCTACTTTAAAGATTTACAAGATGATAAGGAATTGGTTTTTAATTCTAATGATACTCTAATAAATTGCTTAAAAATATTTGATGAAGTTTTAAAAAATTGCAGTCCGAACAAAAAGAAAATGCTTGAACTTGCAAATACAGGTCATATTACGGCAACAGATCTAGCTGATTATTTAGTTAGAGAACACAAAATGTCATTTAGAAAGGCATATCAAAAAACGGCTGCTATTGTTAACATGGCTGAAAAAAGAAAGAAAAATTTAAACGAATTAACTTTAAATGAACTTAAAAAAATTGAACCAAAATTGACAGAAGAGGTTTTAGAAATTTTCAATTTAAAAAACTCTGTAAATTCAAAAAAATCCTTTGGGGGAACTTCTTTTGAAAATATTAAAAAAATGATAACTAAATATAAGAAACTAAAATGATAAAAAAAATCACATTTACATTAGTTATGTTGCTACTGTTATTTTCCTGTGGCAAAAAAGGTGACCCTGTATACAAAGAGGACAAAAAGCAAGTTTATCTAAATCTATTCTCTAAAAATAGAGTGTAATGAAATACATAAATAAAAAATTATCTATTGATAAAGTTGACCTTCTAAAGATTGCGAAAAAATATGGTACTCCAACATATTGCTATTCATATTCAAGATTAAAAGAAAATATATTAAATTTCAAAAAAAATTTTAAATCAATATCACCACTGATATGTTTCGCAGTTAAATCAAATACCAATGTAAATTTAATAAATGAGATATCAAAATTTGGTTTTGGAGCCGATGTTGTGTCTGTTGGCGAAATGATGATGGCTCTTAAAGCAGGTATTAGTCCAAAAAAAATTGTCTTTTCAGGAGTTGGTAAAACTTCAAATGAAATAAGTTACGCAATAGATAAGAAAATTTTATTAATAAATGCAGAATCTAAAAGTGAAGTAGCAGAAATAAATAGAGTTGCTAGACAGAAAAATAAAATTGTGAAAATAGGTTTAAGATTAAACCCTAACACTGATGCAAAAACATTAAGCCAAATTTCGACTGGTAAAAAAGAGAATAAATTTGGTGTAAATGAAAAAACATTTTATGAAATAATTAATTATTGCAAAAATTCACAAAATATAAATCTTAATTGCCTAAGTGTTCATATTGGAAGCCAAATTTTAGATCATAAGCCTTATGAAAAGATGCTTAAAGTAGTCGATAATATTTTAAAGAAAACATCTCATGAATTTGAATACATCGATTTAGGTGGTGGTATGGGAATTTCTTACACAGATAAAAATAAAAAACTTAATTATAAAAAATATAATTTAGCTATTAAAAAATTTTTAAAAAATAAAAAATGTAAAATTATATTTGAACCAGGAAGATCTATAATAGGAAATTCTGGAACATTAATTACAAAAGTTATTTATATAAAAGACAGTGAAAGTAAAAAATTCATTATATTAGATGCGGCGATGAATGATTTAATGAGACCAGCATTATATGGTGCAATCCATAAAACTTTACCTGTTATTAAATCTAGAAAAGTTTCTAAAAAAACTTATGAATTTGTAGGACCTATATGTGAAAGTACAGACAAATTTGTAACTATTAAAAATTTTCAAGAACTTCAAGAAAAGGACTATATTGCAATATGTGATGTAGGTGCTTATGGAATGTCACTAAGTTCAAATTATAATTTGAGAACAAAACCATTAGAAATATTAATTAAAAATAATAAAATAAAAATAATTAGAAAAAGACAAAAGCATAAAGATTTGATTTAGCTTTTGAGACAATGATAAGAAACTTTTTATTTTCGATAATTTTTTTTTCTGGAATTATTATTATTTCTATAATTTTTTTACCTTCCTTTTTTCTACCAAGAAAAATTGTTTTAATTGGTGGCAAATTAATGGGTCACTGGACTGGTATTTGCTTAAGGTTTATCCTTTCAGTAAAAATCCTTATCAAGGGTGAAGAAAACATAATTAAAGAGGATAAATTTTTTATTGCTGCTTCTCATCAATCAATGTTTGAAACCTTTTATTTGCAAACTATTTTTAACTCACCAGTTTTTATTTTAAAGAAAGAGCTTCTTCAAATTCCAATATTTGGTTGGTATTTAAAAAAAATAGGATCAATTTCAATAAATAGAAATAAAACAACTAAAGATAATTTAGGTTTTTTTAATGATATTTCAAAAACAATATCACAATCAAATCGTCCATTAATTATTTTTCCTCAAGGTACAAGGGTTTTACCTAACGATAGAACTCCATTTAAAAAAGGAGCCTCAAGAATATATGAAGAATTAAAGATAAATTGTTTACCAGTGGCCATAAATTCTGGGTACGTATGGCCAAAAAATGGTAGCAAAAATAGTAATAGAACAATTACTATATCAATATTGAAACCTATTTCTGCTGGCCTAGAAAAAAATGAATTTTTAAAAACTCTAGAAAAAAATATTTATGAAGAATTAGATTTAATAAACTAACCCTTCATCGGCATCACAACATAAATACTATCAAAATCACCTGGATCTTTTATTAAAGCTGGTGAACCAGTATCATTAAAGAAAATTTCAACTCTATCTCCGTCTAATTGCGAAGCTACATCAATCAAATATCTGGAGTTAAAACTTATTTCTAAATCGTGATCAAATTTAACATTTAATGTTTCTTTTCCATCTCCACTATTAGTATTATTTACTGAAAGATTAAGATTATCCTTTGATAAATAAAATTTTACACCATCTTTTTTATCCAGAGATACGGATGCCACTCTATCAACTGAGTTTAAGAAAAGTTTTAAATCAATTTCTAATTTTTTTTGATTATTTTTAGGAATTACCTGAATATAATTTGGAAATTTTCCATCTATAAGTTTTGAAATCAAAATACTATTATTTAGCTCAAACTTAATTTTTGACTTTAAGTTTGATATTTTTACATCACCATCATAACTATCTAGCAATGAACAAAGTTGAAAAATTGTTTTTTTAGGAAGTATAATAGGATCAAATTCAATTTTTTCTTCTAGCCTGATTTTTGAAATCGACATTCTATGACTATCAGTGGCAACAGCTGTTAAATAATTTTTATCCTCAACTTCGGTTTGGTGAAAATAGATACCACTTAAATAATGTCGAGTTTCATCATTTGAAACAGAAAACTTACATTTATTAAGAAGCTTTAATAATTGTTTTGATTTTATAATAAATTCATTTTCATTAAAATTTTCATCAGTCAATGGGAACTCAGTAGCACTGATACAATTCAAATTAAAAATAGATTTTTCTGACTCTACTTGTAATTTACTTACATCAGTAAGGGTAAGATTAATTTTTTTTCCTGATGTTAATTTTCTGATTATGTCATACATAATTGATGAGGTTGTTGTTGTTTTTCCCTCTTCTAAAATTTCAACATTGTTAAGCTGATGTATAAAAATCAAATCAAGATCTGTAGCGGTAATTGTCAATTTAGAATTACTGGCATCTAATAGAATATTAGATAAAATTGGTAGCGTACTTCTCTTTTCAATTACACCCTGACAATAATTTAGTGCTTGCTGAAGATCTTGTTGATTAACATTAAATTTCATTTTCTTTATTATTATATAAAATCTGATTTTTGAGTTTATTAATATTATCTATCATTTCTGGATCTTTTTCTTTGATTTTCTCTATTGTTTTAACAGAGTGTATAATTGTTGTGTGGTCTCTATTCGAGAATTCTCTGCCTATTTCTGGTAAGGATTTTGAAGTTAAGATTTTAGTTAAGTAAATAGCTGTCTGTCGTGGTCTTACAAGGTATCTTGATCGTCTTGAAGAAAGCATTTCATTTTTGCTTATCTTGAAAAACTTACACACAATAGTCTGTATCAAGTCAATTGTTACTTTGTTTTCTGATATATTCAAAAGATCTTTTAATACCACTTTAGTTTCAGGTAAATTTGGAACTTTGTTATAAATTCTTGAAAAGGATACTATTCGATTAACTGCTCCAACTAATTCTCTAACGCTTCCAGAAATTTCATTGCTGATAAAATCTTGTATTTCTTTTGATACTTGAAGCTGATCTGAATATAAATTATTTAATTCTTCTGTTTTTTTTTGAACTATTTTTTTTCGTAATTCTAAATCAGGTTTTTGAATATCAACGACTAATCCACCTGAAAATCTAGATTTAATTCTCTCTTGAATACGCATTAATTTATTAGGTGCCCTATCAGCAGATACAATAATTTGTGATCCTTTATCTAACAAAGCATTGAAGGTATGAAAAAATTCTTCCTGCATCGCTTCTTTACCACTAATAAACTGGATATCATCTATTAGCAAAATATCAGTATTTCTAAAATATTCTTTAAACTTAACCATATCGTTTGATTTAATTGATTTTACAAACTGATACATAAAACGTTCAGCTGAAATGAACATCACTTTACTTTTTTTCTTCATCTCAAAACCAATTGAATTTAACAAGTGAGTTTTCCCCATTCCCACTCCACCATAAATATAAAGTGGATTATAATGAGAAATAGTTTCAGAGACTTTTAAAGAAGCTTCATATGCAAGTTTATTGCTTGATCCAGTTATAAAGTTATCAAATCGTTTGTTTGGATCGATTTGGTTATACTGAAGATAAGAATCTTTTATAAATGAAACATTTTCATTTTGGTTACTTTCAATATTTGTTGAGTCTTTTAATTCCTTATCAACTTTTTGATCAATAATTTTAAATTCAATTCTAATTATACCTTTTTTATACAATTTAATTATTTTCAGAATTTGGTCTAAATACCTTGAGGTAATCCAGTCTCTAATAAATCTGGTTGGAACAGATAAAAGTAAATAATTATTGTGTTCCTCAAGAAATGATATTTTTTTTAACCAACTTTCATAAATTTCTAAACCTAATTTATTCTTCATTTCAGATTGAATTAGTCGCCAATCAAGCTCTTCTGAGGCAAAATCATTAATATTTTTATTTGTAAAAGATTTATTCATAACTTAAGGGATAGTCTCAGTTAGAACTATTTAAAAAATTTTGCAACAAGTATTAAATTCAAAATCAAAAAAAAATTAAATCTGAAATTGTAGTTTTATTTATCACAATATTTTTTTTAATAGACATAAATTTTGAAATTTGACTTTAATATTTTTAGAAATAAAATTATTGATTGAATCAAATACAGATTGAATCAAACATTAATTGTATTGTGTGAGATCAAAGATTTACTAAATCTAAATATAGTAATTTAAAAAAATTAATATCTTATATAATGTGTTTGTAAAATTTATCTTCGAAACAACTTAAGGTTATTAAATTGCTGCAATCTTTTTAGTTATTCTTGATACGTTTCTTGATGCATTTTGTTTTTTAATTACACCAGTCTTTGCAATTTTCATCAACTCAGAGTTTAATTTAGGTAAAAATTTTAATGCTTGATCTTTATTTTTAGTATCAATTAAACTATTCATTTTCTTTAATGCATTTCTAAATCTACTTTTTCTAGCTTTATTAACAGCTGTTTGCTTAGAAATTCGTCTTATACGTTTAATAGCTGATTTTGTGTTTGCCATGCGCAGGGGTATAGCTTGAGAACTGAAAACGGTCAACTAAATATTTATCTAATTTTGGCAGGAATTACAAAAAAAAGTGGATCTATTTGATACAATTTTTTTCTTTATAGTATCTGTACATCCTTTAGTTTTACATCTTAATCCTTCTTGCTGATAAACTTTAAATTCTTTTTGATAGTTTCCAGAGGATCCCCGTATATCCTTAAAATCTCTAATACTTGAACCACCTTTTTTAATTGCTCTTGATAAAATTTTTTTTGAATTATAAATAATTTTTTTACAATCTTCTCTTGATAACAAACTTGCTTTTTTAAATGGATAAATTTTACTTAGAAATAAAATTTCACTTGCATAAATATTTCCAATTCCTGAAACAAATTTTTGGTCTAACAGAAAAGTTTTGATATTTTTATTTTTTCCTTTGAAGTAATTAAAAACATAATTCGTATCAAAATTTAAATTAAATGGCTCTGGTCCTAAATTTTGAAATCTATTTTTTAATTTTTTATTATTTTCTACTAACTCAAAAAAACCAAATCTTCTTGGATCATTATAAATTACTTTTAAAGTATTAAATATTAACTCAATATGATTATGTTTTTTTGGCAATATAGGAGAATGATAAAAACTAGCATTGGTAAATTTTATTTTTTTTTTATTATCAATGATATGGATTGTTCCAGACATCCCCAAATGTATCAAACAGAAATCTCCACTTTTAAAACTCAATATTAAATACTTAGAAAATCTATCAACCTTATTAATTTTTTTATTCTTTAAAAAAGAACTTAAATTTTTTGGAACCGGAAATCTAAGATTTTTATTTCTAATAATTACTTTTTTAATACTTTTTTGTTTAATTTTTTTATCCAAAGATTGTCTAACAATTTCTACTTCTGGTAATTCTGGCATTTCTAACTATATTCAATATATATTTTTTTATGCAACAATATCTTCAAAATAAAAAAGGCCTTGTGGAGGGTGTTTTTGATCAAGTTTATAGTAAATACGACTTGATGAATGATTTCATGTCACTGGGCATTCATAGATTTTGGAAAAAAAGTCTAATCAATATTATGAAGCCATCGCCAAATAAAAAATTAATTGATGTTGCTTGTGGAACTGGTGATATTGGTAAATTGTTTTTGGATAATACAGATCAAATGTCAGAAGTCACTTGTGTAGATCCAAATAAAGGCATGATTAGTCAAGGTAAGCAAAAATTATCTAAATATAAAAATATAAAATGGATTAATTCAGCTGCTGAGAAACTTCCACTTCAAGACAACGAATTTGATTATTACACAATAAGTTTTGGACTCAGAAATACAAAGAATTTAGATAAAGCTCTATCTGAAGCTTATAGGGTATTAAAGCCAGGTGGAAGATTTTTATGTTTAGAATTTTCAAAAATTCAAAATTCTAACTTGGATTTTGTATATAAAAATTATTCGAAAATCATTCCTCATATTGGTCAATTCATTGTTGGTGATAAAAAACCATATGAATATTTAGTAAAAAGTATTGAAGAATTTATTAACCAGGAAGAATTAATTGACTTAATGAAAGTAAATAATTTTACAAAATGTAATTATAGGAACTTTTCAGGTGGTATAGTTTCAATCCATAATGGTTGGAAAATATAATGCTAAAAAAAATAATTACTTTATTTAAATTAGGAAGAAAAATTGCAAAATCAGATATTTTAGATATTGCATCTAAATTTAAAAAACCGCCGTTAGCAATCACAATTTTATTCCAACTATTAGCAATCTCTTTTGAAAAAAAAGAATTAAATCAACATGTGCAAGATGATGGGGAAAGACTTTCAAAATCATTGGAGTCTATGGGTACAACTTTTATAAAATTAGGTCAATTTTTAGCTACTAGACCTGATATTATAGGAGAGGAACTTTCTACAAAACTGGAAAAATTACAAGATCGTTTACCACCATTTTCTATTAATCAGGCAAAAGAAATAATTAAAACTGATTTGGGTAATGATGCTTACAATTCAATTATTGATTTGAGTGAACCAGTTGCGGCTGCATCAATAGCACAAGTTCATAAAGCTAAAATAAATGACAATGGTACAATTAAAGATGTAGCTATAAAAATTATTAGACCCAACATCAAAAAAATATTTAATGAAGAAATTGATGCGATGATGCTATTTGCTTTTATTGTTGAGTCTTTTTTAAAAAAAACCAAAAGATTAAAACTTATGGAAGTTGTTTTTTTATTGAAAGAAATAACTAACCTAGAAATGGATTTAAGGTTTGAGGCAGCAGCTGCAAATGAATATGCAGAAAATACAAAAAATGATGCTGGATTTAAAGTTCCTGAAATATATTGGAACTTTACTAGTGAAAATGTGATGACATTAGATTGGATAGACGGTATATCCATTCGTGAAACAGAAGAGCTGAAAAAAAGAAATCTAAACACTAATAAAATTGCTGAAGATATTATCCAACATTTTTTAAGACATGCTGTAAGAGATGGTTTTTTTCATGCTGATATGCACCAAGGAAATATATTTATTGATGAGAGCGGTCAAATAGCTCCCATAGATTTTGGCATAATGGGTAGATTGGACAAAATGAGCAAACGTTTTTTAGCTGAAATTTTATTTGGATTTATTCAAAGAGATTACAAAAAAGTTGCTGAAGTTCACTTGGTAGCTGGGTTAGTTCCTAAAAATGTGCCGATAGATGATCTTGCTCAAGCATTAAGGTCAATAGGGGAACCTATATTTGGTCAAGAGGTTAAAGATATTTCAGGTGGAAAATTATTAAAACAGCTTTTTGATGTTACAGAAAAATTCAATATGCAAACTCAACCTCAGTTATTGATGTTACAAAAAACAATGGTCGTAGTTGAAGGAGTTGCAAGAAAATTAAATCCTAACACTAATATTTGGACAACCTCTAAACCAGTTCTTGAAAATTGGTTAAGAGAAACAAAAGATCCTATAAATAATTTTAATGAAACACTTAAAAATAGTACTGAAGTAATTAAAAGATTACCTGAGTTACCTGAGATCATGGACAAAGCAAATCAAGCTCTGACATATTTAGCTAGTGGACAAATTCCAGAAAACTCAAATTCTTATACAGCTTTAAACGATAAAAAATCTGAAATGGTGGCATTTAGAAACCAATCTATTATTGGCTTATTACTTCTTGTAATTTTTGGACTTATAGTATTTTAATTCTGCAAATGAAAAATCTTAATAACAAAAAAATCCTGTTTATTATTTGTGGCGGCATTTCAGCTTACAAAAGTCTTGAAACTATAAGATTATTAAAAAAAAATGGTGCAGAAATAAAAACTATACTTACCTCTAGCGCTAAAGAATTTGTAACTCCATTATCTGTAGCATCATTATCTCAAGGTAAAGTTTATAGTGATTTGTTTAGCTTAGAAAACGAAACTGAAATGGACCACATTTCACTTTCTAGATGGGCAGACGTAGTTATCGTTGCCCCAACAACGGCAAATACAATTTCGAAATTAGCATATGGTAATACAGATGATTTAGCTTCCACTGTAATACTTGCTTCAAATAAACAAATTTATTTGGCACCAGCTATGAATGTTAGAATGTGGGAACATAAATCTACAAAAATTAATTTAAAAAAATTAAAAGATTTTGATTATAAATTTATTGGTCCAGAAATAGGAGATATGGCATGTGGAGAATATGGTGAAGGCAAGATGTCTGAACCATTAAAAATTGCAAATGAGTTAAATCAATTTTTTTTAAACCAAAGTCAAAATAAAAAATTTAAAGCTTTAGTTACTGCTGGACCAACAAATGAGTACATCGATCCTGTACGTTTTATTACAAATAAATCAAGTGGCAAACAAGGGTATGAATTAGCTAAATGTCTATCCAAAAAAGGTTTTGATACAACACTGATCTCAGGACCAACTAATCTGGAAGTAGAAAAAAATATTAAACTAATTGAAGTTGAAACAGCAGATGAAATGTTTGCTGCTACACAAGAGAATTTGCCTGTAGATGTAGCAATTTTTTCAGCAGCAGTATCAGATTTTAAGGTAAAAAATAAATCTCAAACGAAAATAAAAAAAGAAGAAGCATTAAATTTAAATTTAGAAAAAAATGTTGATATTTTAAATTATATATCAAATCATAATTCCATGAGGCCTGAAATTGTGATCGGTTTTGCAGCAGAAACAAACGAAGTTTTAAAAAATGCAGAAGAAAAATTAAATAAAAAAAATTGTGACTGGATAATTTCTAACGATGTTTCTAAAAAAAATATTGGATTTAACTCTGATTATAATGAAGTCACAATCCACTACAAAAATAAATCTTTAAAAAGTGAAGTCCTACCATGCAAAAGAAAATGTGAAATTTCTGAAGAAATAGTTGATAGAATAATTGATCAATTAAATTAATGGCAAAAATCCTTGTTAAAAAATTAGATCCTTCAATCGAGCTACCTGCCTACAAAACAGGAGGGGCATCGGGAATGGATCTTATGGCATTTATAAAAGAACCTATTGTATTGAAATCTCAAAATTCTTGTTTAGTTCCAACTGGAATTGCTGTTGCTTTTTCAAATGAATTTGAAATTCAAATACGGCCTAGATCAGGTTTAGCTGCAAAAAATAACATTAGTGTTTTAAATACACCTGGAACAATAGATAGTGATTACAGAGGTGAGATAAAGGTAATTCTTTACAATCACGGAAAAGAAGATTTTTTAATAAACAATAAAGACAGAATAGCTCAAATGGTTCTTACACCAGTGATAAAAATGAATTTTGAAGAAACAGAAGAGCTTCCGGAAACAATAAGAGGCGAAGGCGGATTTGGCTCAACAGGAAAATGAGCAAAAAATTAAACAAAAAACAAATAGAACGTTTTTCAAGACAAATCATATTAAAAAATATTGGCATTTTAGGTCAAAATAAAATTACAAATTCAAAAGTATTAATAGTAGGGATGGGTGGTCTTGGATGTCCAGTAGCAGAATTCTTAACTAGGTCGGGGATTGGCTCATTAGGAATTGTAGATCATGATCGAATAAGCCTTTCAAATATTCATAGGCAAAGTTTATTTAATGAAAAAGATTTAAATCAAGCTAAAGTTAAAGTTGCTAAAAAAAAATTAAACAAAATTAATTCTTATACAAAAATAAAAATTTTTAATTTCAAATTAAATAAATCTAATTTTCAAAAAATTATAAAAGATTACGATTATATCGTTGATGGAACTGATAATTTTAAAAGTAAATTTCTAATTAACGACTTAAGTTTAAAGTATAAAAAGTTTTTGGTAACTGGTGCTATAAGCAAGTTTGATGGTCATATCTTTACATTTAATTTCAAAAACAAAAAAGAGCCATGCCTTCGATGTTTTTATCAAGAGAAAGAAATATCAGATGAAATACTTAATTGTGAATATGAGGGAATCCTAGGAACTGTTGCTGGAATTGTCGGTACAATGCAAGCAAATGAAATTTTAAAAAATATTTTAAATATAGGCCAAAGTTTAAATAATTATATTTTAATTATTGATTTATTAAATTTAAATTTTAGAAAAGCAAAAATTAAAAAAAGAAAAAACTGTTTATGCTATTAATTATTAGAACAATTTTAATTTTTATTTTATTTATATCAATAAGTTCAGCAAATGAGATATTTGTTTCTTTAAAAAAAAATAAAGTAAACGTTAGATATGGTCCAAGTTTTGAATCAGATGTAAAATATGTTTACAAAAAAATTAACCTTCCTTTAAAACAAATAGATAAAAAAGAAAACTTTAGAAGAATTATAGACTTTAAAAATAATGGTGGATGGATACATATATCTCAGTTAAAAAAAAATAATTCTGCAATAGCAACCAAAGATAAAATTTTATTTAAAAACCCCTCATCTTTTGCAAAACCAATTGCTCTTATTAAAAAAGGGAGATTATTGATATTAGAAAAGTGTGAGCAAAAATGGTGCGAAATAACCTCTGGAGAATTTCAAGGTTGGATTAAAACAGACAATATTTGGGGATTTAATTAACTAAAATCAGCTGAAAGTGACTTTTTGTTCTCAACAGACAACTTAGTAGTATGGGAATATTCTTTATGATCAATTCCTATTTCAACTTCTATTTCCTCAGACTTAAAATTAGCTATTTGGTCATCTGTAAAATTAAAATGAATAAATTGAACTGAAGAAGCTTTCCCTTCAGCTGATGTTCTATCAACATCTTCCTCCGGTATAGCTTTTATTTTCTCTCCATTAATTTTCATAAACACTGATTCTTCTATTCCTCCTACTTTTCCCAAGAAAGCAGCACGTGATATAGGGTTATCTATTTCAAACATTAATGTAGCCGTTAATTCTTTACCATTAGGTATTAAAGGGTTGTATGCTGACAACTCGTCTTTAAGTTGTTCGTCTCCACCTTTTTCAATATATAGCATTTCTTGAACTTGAGCTAACATTGTCTCGTAATTTTCAAAGTAAAATGTTGCATAAGGTCCTAAAGCAATTCTTCTATTTTTTTTAAAATCAACAATACTTTTTCTTAATTCTCTTCTATTTTTTGTATAGACATCTAATGGCATGATGTCTTCTTTTTGTATCTCTTTTTTTTCTCTTGGCATGATCATAAATTATAACTTTTGGCCATCAATTCGATAGGATGTAGTGCCTCATCATTAGATATATTAGTGTCTACTTCAAGCTGCTTTAAGTGCTTACCTGCTAAAGGACAATCAGAAGCCATGTACTTATTATTTTTAGTTTTGATTTGTCTTGCAGTTGGTCTTCCTACTTTATTAGCTAGGTCATGTGTTTCTTTCATCACGCCAAAAGTTCCACCATGCCCAGCGCACTTCTCAACGATATCAATTTTAACATTTGGGATAAGTTTAAGCATATCTCTTGCTTTGATGCCCATGTTTTGTGCTCTTGCGTGACACGCATGGTGCACTGTTACTCCACCATCTATTTCTTGTAAACCTTCTGCTAATCCTTCATTGTTTGCAATATCAACAACGTACTCATCGATATCCATAACATTTGCCGATAATTTTTTTATTTTATCATCATTAGGTAAAAGCAAAGGCCATTCAAATTTTAACATTAAACCACAACTAGCAGTTAAGGTAACAACTTTGTAACCTTTGTTAATCCATTCAACTAAATCTTTAGAAACTTTTTTAGCCTGTTCCACAACTTTAGGAAGATCTGCTTGCTCTAAAAACGGCATTCCACAACATCCAGGATAGGCTTCTTGAACTTCTACGCCATTTTTCTTTAAAACTTTTAAAGCTGCAACACCTGTATTTTTTTTGTTAAAGTTAACAAAACAAGTAGAATAAATTACAACTTTTCTATCAATAGTTTTTGTCTCATAGCTTATTTTATCATTATTTTTTTTAAAAAAGTTTGAAAAAGTTTCTGAATTGTATTTCGGAAGTTGAACTCTTTTATCAATACCTGCAACTATCTCTAATATTTTTCTGAATAGCTTATTTTTTATATCTGATACCCAATTAATTATTTTAGAAAATAAAACCCCAATTTTTGCATTTCTATCTATTTGAGCTAATTGCATTGGAACACTTGCTAATTTACCTAATTTTTTCTGTGCTGTTCTGTACCTCAACATTAAATGAGGGAAATCAAGATCAAAATCATGAGGAGGTACATAAGGACATTTGGTCATAAAACACATGTCACAAAGAGTACAAGCATCAACAACTGGAGCAAATTGCTCACTTTTTAAACTTTCTACGTCTTCATTTTCAGACTCGTCTATCATATCAAACAATTTTGGGAAAGAATCACAAAGATTAAAACATCTTCGACATCCATGACAAATATCAAAAACTCTTCGCATCTCTTTATCTAATTTTTCAGGATTTAAAAAATCTGGATGCTCAAAATCAATGGGATGACGTATTGGTGCGTCCAGGCTTCCTTCTTTGCTCATATGATTATATTAGAAATTTTGTTAAATTTAGTGGGCGGTAAACGCCCACTAATGAATATTATTTAGGCAATAGACTCTAAAGTTTTTTGAAATTTACCAGCATGAGATTTTTCAGCTTTTGCTAAAGTCTCAAACCAATCTGCAATTTCTTCAAAACCTTCTTCTCTTGCAGTTTTAGCCATACCTGGGTACATATCTGTGTACTCATGCGTTTCTCCTTCAATTGCTGAAGCTAAATTTGCTTTAGTTTCACCAATTGGTTTCCCAGTAGCTGGATCACCAACTTGCTCAAGGTATTCTAAGTGACCATGTGCGTGACCAGTTTCTCCTTCTGCTGTTGATCTAAAAACTGTAGCTACATCATTATAACCTTCGATGTCAGCTTTTTGTGCAAAATAAAGATATCTTCTGTTTGCTTGACTTTCTCCAGCGAATGCTGCTTTCAAGTTTTCTTCTGTTTTACTTCCTTTTAAAGACATTATTTTCTCCTTTTAAATGTTACTCACCATATAATGGTTATGCAGAATATGTCAACAGTTTAGAATTATTATAATGTAGATTTTAAGTAACTGATTTTATAGAATTATTTTTGAGTTTGATTATCACTCGCAACTTTAATCAAAACTTCTACGGAATTTATTTTTTTTCCTGTAATATTTTTTTTAATATTTACTGGATCAATATCATTTTCATCACAATCTATTAATTGATGAGTATCTTCATCATAAAAATGATGATGAACAGATGTGTTGGTATCAAAATAACTTTTATCACTATTAATCGAAATTTCTTTTAAGTAACCCTTTTTCTGAAATGCATGAACAGTATTATAAACTGTAGCTAATGATATTTTTTCATTCATTTCGTCTGAAATCATTTTCACAAGATCATTGATTGTAAAATGAAAAGTTTTTTCTCTCTTAAAGAGAACCTCGCACATTTTAACTCTTTGCTTAGTAGGTCTAAGTCCTAAATCTCTTAATTTTTCAATAAAGTTACAGTTTTTTACCATTGTATTTTATAATTATTCTAATGTATGAATAAAAATATACAGTTTTATTATATTATATTGGCATTAAATCAAGTAATAAGGTTTCTCAAAAATATGAAAAAAAATTCCTACTCATATGACGATCTAATAAGTTGTGGAAATGGTGATCTTTTTGGACCAGGTAATGCAAAATTACCACTTCCTCCAATGTTGATGTTTGATAGAATAACAGAAATTAACGAGAATAATGGAGCTTTCAATAAAGGCTCATTAAAAGCTGAACTAGATATAAAAAATGACCTATGGTTTTTTGACTGTCACTTTAAGGAAGATCCAGTCATGCCTGGTTGTCTAGGTTTAGATGCTATGTGGCAACTAGTAGGATTTTTTCTAGGCTGGTTAGGAAATCCTGGCAAAGGAAGAGCTCTAGGAGTTGGTACTGTAAAATTTACTGGTGAAGTTTTACAAAATGTTAAAAATGTAAGATATGAAATAGATATGAAGAAAATTATGTCTCCTGGTGGAACTACAGTAGGTCTTGCCAATGGAATTGTACTTGCTGATGACAAAAAAATATATTCAGCAGAGAGTTTGAAAGTGGGGTTATTTAAATAATGAGAAGAGTAGTAATTACAGGGTTAGGAATTGTTTCTTGTTTAGGAAATAATCAAGAAGAAGTTCATCAATCTTTATTAAACTCAAAGTCAGGAATTTCTTATGCTGAAGAATATAAAGAACATAATCTTAAAAGTCATGTTCATGGTAAGCCAAATATAAAACTTGAAGATCATATTGATAGAAAAACAATTAGATTTATGGGCTCAGGCTCGGCTTACAATTATATTGCAATGAAAGAGGCTATTAAGGACTCTGGGTTGGAAGAATCTGAAGTAAGCAATTTTAAAACTGGAATTGTTATGGGTTCGGGTGGACCTTCAATTGAAAACGTAATTTTAGCAGCAGATAAAACTCGAGCTAAAACTCCAAAATTAATGGGACCATTCATTGTTCCAAGAACAATGGCAAGCACAGCCTCAGCTACACTTGCTGTTCCATTTAAAATTAAAGGAACCAACTATACAATGAGTTCTGCATGTGCAACAAGTGGACACTGTATTGGTAATTCAATGGAATTAATTCAAATGGGAAAACAAGATGTCGTTTTTGCAGGTGGAAGTGAAGAAGTTCACTGGGCAATGACGGCAATGTTTGATGCAATGACTGCTTTATCATCAAAATATAATGATACTCCTGAAACAGCATCAAGAGCATATGACAAAACAAGAGATGGTTTTGTAATTGCAGGTGGTGCAGGTGTGCTAGTACTTGAGGAATACGAACATGCTAAAACGAGAGGTGCTAAAATATACGCAGAATTAACTGGTTATGGAGCGACTTCAGATGGATACGATATGGTAGCTCCATCTGGTGAAGGAGCTGTAAGATGTATGCAAATGGCAATGTCTACAGCTAAAAATAAAATTGATTATATCAATACTCATGGAACTTCTACTCCAGTTGGAGATATCACGGAGTTAAATGCAGTTAAAAATACTTTTGGAGACAGTATCCCAAAGATTAGTTCCACAAAATCTTTATCAGGTCATCCTTTAGGGGCTGCTTCAGTTCATGAAGCAATCTATTGTTTGATAATGATGAAAAATAATTTCATAGCTGGCTCAGCAAATATAAGTGAGATGGATGAAGAAGCTAAAAAATTTCCAATAGTTTCAAAAACTGAAACGGGAGCAACTTTAAATACAGTAATGTCTAATAGCTTTGGTTTTGGTGGGACTAATGCAGCTTTAATTTTTGAAAAGGTTTAATTTATGAGTTTAATGAAAGGTAAAAAAGGATTAATCATGGGTGTTGCTAATGAAAGATCTATTGCTTGGGGTATATCTCAAAAACTTGCTGGAGCAGGTGCTGAATTAGCATTTACATATTTAGGTGATGCTTTAAAAAAAAGAGTAGTTCCTTTAGCAGAAAAATTAAATTCAAACTTTACATTTAGTTGTGATGTTGAAAAAAAAGAAGAAGTTGTAAAATTATTTGAAGACATAAAGTCTCAGTGGGGTGAAATTGATTTTGTTGTTCATGCAGTTGCTTTCTCTGATAAATCAGAGTTATCAGGTGAATATTTAAATACGACTAGAGAAAACTTTTTAAGAAGTATGTTAATCTCATGCTTTTCATTTACTGAAGTAGCAAAAGAAGCATCTAAAGTAATGAAACAAGGCGGAAGTTTATTAACTTTAACTTACGAGTCAACTAAAGCAATTCCAAATTATAACGTAATGGGTGTTTGTAAATCAGCTCTTGAGGCAAGTGTTAAGTATTTAGCAAGAGATTTAGGAGCCAAAGGTATGAGAGTAAATGCTATAAGTGCTGGACCTATCAAGACATTGGCTGCCTCTGCAATTGGAGACGCAAAATTCTTATATAAATGGAATGAAGACCATTCTTTCCTTAAAAGAAACGTAGATATTCATGATGTTGGAAATTCAGCATTATATCTATTAAGTGACCTTGCAAACGGAGTTACTGGTGAAATCCACTACGTAGATGCTGGATATAATAAAGTTGGGATGCCAGATCCTAAAAATATTAGCTAAAATTTAGTTAAATTTAGTTAAAAAACCCCAGAATTCTCATTCCAGGGGTTTAGAATTTTAATTTAGACTATTAATTATTCAGTCGCTTGTTTAATAGAAAGTTTAACCTTACCTCTATCGAAACCTATTACTTTGACTTTTACTTCGTCGCCTTCTTTAACAACGTCAGTAACTTTAGCAACTCTTTTATCTGCAAGTTCTGAGATATGAACTAGTCCATCTTGTTTTCCTAAGAAATTAACAAATGCACCAAACTCCATGATCTTCATTACTTTTCCTGAATAAATTTTATTCAATTCAGCTTTTGCAGTGATGTCTTTGATCATTTGCATTGCGATATTTCTAGACTCTTCATCTGGCGCAGCAACTGTTACTACACCTTCGTCATTTACATCTACTTTCGCACCTGATTTTTCAACTATCTCTCTGATTGTTGCACCACCTTTTCCAATGACAGCTGCAATGTCTTTTTTATCTACATTGACTTGTTCCATTTTTGGAGTGTGTTTTCCAACATTAGATCTTGAAGCTGATAATGCTTTATTCATTTCTCCCAAGATATGAACTCTTCCATCTTTGGCTTGGCTCAATGCTTGCTCCATAATTTCAAATGTAATACCTGTAATTTTGATATCCATTTGAAGAGAAGTGATTCCATCTTTAGTTCCAGCTACTTTAAAGTCCATGTCACCAAGATGATCTTCATCTCCTAGGATGTCGGAAAGAACGCTGAAATCATGACCTTCTTTAATTAATCCCATTGCAATACCAGCAACTGGCTCTTTTATTGGTACCCCGGCATCCATTAATGCTAAAGAAGTTCCACAAACAGTAGCCATCGAAGAAGAACCATTGGACTCTGTGATCTCAGATACTACTCTAAAAGTATATGGAAATGCTTCTTTTGTTGGTAATGAAGAGTTAATCGCTCTCCAAGCTAATTTACCATGTCCAATTTCTCTTCTACCAGTTCCAATTCTTCCAGTTTCTCCAACTGAAAAAGGAGGAAAATTATAGTGAAGCATAAATCGTTCTCTCTGAAGCCCATCTAAACTTTCAATTCTTTGTTCATCATCTGAAGTTCCTAGAGTTGCAACAACTATTGCTTGGGTTTCACCTCTTGTAAACAATGCAGAACCATGTGCTCTTGGTAAAACACCCACTTCACATTCGATAGGTCTTACATCTGATAAACCTCTACCATCAATTCTATTTTTATTTTTTAGAATGTCTGTTCTAACAATTGATTTTTCAAGATTTTTTAACTGACTGTTAACATCAAGATCTGTGTAGTTTTCATCTTCCTCATAAAGCTTTTTAGCTTTATCAGTAATCTCTGAAATCTGATTTGATCTATCTTGTTTATCTCTTGTTGCAAAAGCTTTCTTAAGATCCTCTGTAAAAGTTTCTTCAAGTTTTTTCTTAACTTCAGATAAATCTTTTTTCTCAACAGTCCACTCAGGTTTTCTACATTCTTTTGCAAGCTCCTCTATCATCTCGATTACTGGAACAAATCCTTCATGTCCAAATTTAACTGCGTTTAGCATTTCTTCTTCAGTTAAACCACTTGCTTCAGACTCAACCATAAGTACAGCATCTTTTGTACCTGCTACAACTAAATCTAATTTCGATTTTTCTAACTCTGCTTTAGATGGATTTAAAACATATTTTCCATCAATAAATCCAACCCTTGAAGCTCCTACAGGACCCATAAATGGCATTCCTGATATAGCTAAAGCTGCTGAAGATGCAGTGATTGATAAAATATCTGGTTCATTTTCTTTATCGTATGAAATTACTGTTGGTAATAACTGTACTTCATTTTTAAATTCATCAGGAAACAAAGGTCTGATTGGTCTGTCAATTAATCTAGAGATTAATGTTTCACTTTCAGTTGGTCTTGCTTCTCTTTTAAAATATCCACCTGGAATTTTTCCAGCTGCATAATATTTTTCTTGATAATTTACAGATAATGGAAAGTAATCCATATCAGGATTAACTTTTTTTGCTCCCACTACTGTTGCTAGTACGACTGTCTCTCCACATGTTGCTATTATTGCACCGTCTGCCTGTCTTGCTACTTTGCCTGTTTCTAAACTTATCTTCTTACCCGCTACTTCAATTTCCTTCTTGTATACTTTAAACATTTCATTTCCATTTCGTTTCGTTCGTTTCGTTCCATTCCGTTCTATCTATCTTGACTTCTATTTTCTTAAATTCAATTTCGACAGTACATTTTTGTAAGAATCCATTTTATTTTTCTTAAGGTATTCTAACAATTTCTTTCTTCTATTTACCGCTCTCAACAATCCTACAGATGAATGTTTATCCTTCTTGAATTGCTTAATATGCTTAGAGAGAGTTTCAATTTTCTCTGTTAGCAAAGCGATTTGAATTTCTGAAGATCCAGTATCTTTATCATGCATCGCTAATTCTTGTGCCTTTTTATTCATGCCTCTTTCTTCCTATTTATTTGTTTGTTTTATTAAGTTTTCTATTTTTTCCGCATACTCAAAAGACTCATCTTTTCTAAAAAGTAATTTTGGTAAAAATTTCATAACCACTTTTTGTGATAAAATTTTTCTTATTAAAAATGAGTATTCCTTCAAAATATTAATTGTTTCCTCAGCGTCTTTTCCTCCTAATGGAAGAACATATGCTTTGGCAATTTTTAAATCAGGACTCATTCTAACCTCAGTAACTGTTATTGTGTTTGTTTCTAAGTTTGGCACCTTAGCCTCATTTCTTATAAAAATCATGCTTAAAGACTGCTTAATCATCTCTCCAACTCTAAGCTGTCTTTGTGATACTGGTTTTCCTATTCTATCAGCCATTAAATTGATCTTTCTGTAGACTTAACACTAAATGCCTCTATTGTGTCGTTTTTTTGGAAATCCATATAATCTTTAACTGTAATTCCACATTCTTGACCATCACTAACTTGTTTTACTTGGTTTTTTTCTCTGAAAATTGTTGAAACTTTTCCTGTATAAATAATTGCACCATCTCTAATAATTCTTACATCAGAATTACTATTTATTTCTCCTTCTGTAATTTTTGAGCCTGCAACTTTTCCAGCACCTGAAACTTTGAATATCTCAAGAATTTGTGCTGTTCCAGTAATTGTTTCTTGAACATCAGGTGATAATAATCCAGACATTTTTTGCTTAACAAAATCCAACACCTCATAAATGATATTATATGAGGAAATTTTTATTTTTTCATTTTCAGCTAGTTTTTTAGCCTCTTTGCTCGGTTTAACATTAAAGGCTATTAGTACAGCATTAGATGCTTTTGCCAATGTAACATCAGTTTCTGTTACCATTCCAATATCTGCAAGAATTATTTTTGGCTTAACTTCTTCATGTTTAATTTGAGCAATTGCATTTTTAATAGCCTCTGAAGATCCTTGTACATCAGATTTTATAATTAAATTTAATTCTTCAGAAGACTTGTCTGAGAAAGCAGAATCTTGAGTTGCAAAAGTTAAAGGATTTTTTCCATCTTTGCTCTCTTGCGCTCTATTTTCACTCAAAGTTTTAGCTTCTTTTTCAGTGTCTAAAACAATAAAATCATCTCCAGCTTTAGCAGCACCATTTATACCTAAAACTTCTACAGGAGTTGATGGTGGGGCCTCGGTAATATTTTGACCTTTATCATTTATAATTGCTCTAACCTTTCCCCATTTTAAACCACTTACAAAAAAATCACCCTTTTTCAAAGTACCTGTTGTTACAATAATATTGGCAACTGGTCCTCTTCCAACATCTATTTTTGATTCTAAAACAATACCTGTAGCTTTAGATTCATAATCAGTCTTAAGATCTAAAATTTCAGCTTGTAAAATTATAGATTCAACTAACTTATCTAAATTTTGTTTAGTTTTTGTAGAAACCTCAACCATTAAGGTGTCTCCGGATAAGTCCTCTGCTATTAACTCATGTTCAAGTAATTGATTTTTAATTTTCTGTGGATCAGCTTCAGGAAGATCACACTTATTTATTGCAACTACAATTGGAACATTTGCAGCTTTTGCATGTTTTATAGATTCTACTGTTTGTGGCTTTACTCCATCATCAGCTGCAACAACCAAAACAACTACATCAGTTAATTTTGATCCCCTAGCTCTCATCTCTGTAAAAGCAGCATGGCCTGGAGTATCTATAAAGGTCAATTTATTATTTTGACTTTCAATTTGGTATGCTCCGATATGCTGAGTAATTCCACCAAACTCTCCTGAAACGACATTTGCACTTCTTAAAACATCTAAAACAGAAGTTTTGCCGTGATCAACATGTCCCATAACTGTAACAATAGGTGGTCTGTTTTTTAAATTTTCTACTCTAGTAGCTTTTATTTTTTGAATAATTTCTTCTGCTTTTTCTTCTCTTATTGGATTATGACCAAATTCCTTAACCAAAAATTCAGCTGTATCAGCAGCTAAAGTTTGATTAATTGTTACGGTCACTCCCATTCCAAATAAGTATTTAATTACATTGCTAGACTGCTCTGCCATTCTATTTGCTAAATCTCTAACAGTTATCGCTTCTGGAATATTAATGTCTCTTTTAACTGGTTTTGAATTTTCTTGTGCCTCTTCTT
Source organism: Pelagibacteraceae bacterium AG-390-A02 (assembly GCA_003278165.1). Taxonomy (GTDB): domain Bacteria; phylum Pseudomonadota; class Alphaproteobacteria; order Pelagibacterales; family Pelagibacteraceae; genus Pelagibacter. The sequence continues at coordinate 21,282 of QCGU01000005.1, read as the reverse complement.
TAGAAGAGTTTTTTATTTCTTTTTGTCGCGCTCTTTTAACTGATGCTAAACTTCTTTCTCTTGCTTCTATTTCATCACTCAGAGCTCTTGAAACAGTTAATTTTAATTCTCTTTTTTTTGTGCCACCTTTTAAGGTTTTTTTATCTTTTTCACTATCTCCTTTAAGTCTTTTAGTAGCTCTTTGCTCTGCTAATTTTCTTCTTTCAAAGTCACTTGTGATTGGAGGAGATTTTGGCGCAAAAGATGGTTTTAAAGATACACCTCTGTTAAATGAATAGGTTGATTTTGGTTTTCCTGCACCTGGTCTAAACGATCCGCCTCTATTATTTAATTTACTGCTTTGTTTGTCAATTACTCTTGAATTTTTTCCTTGAGTTTTGGCTATCTCAATATTTCTTATAGATTTCTTTGCTGAGCCAGATATTGTTAATTTTGTTTTTTTCTCCATTACTCATCTCTCAATCTTTATAAATTATATTTCTAGCAGACATAATTAGTTCATCTGCCTCTTCTTTGGATAAAGCAAAATCCTCCAAATAACCTTGAATTTTAACTCTTTCTCCTTTAACTACATCGTAGCCACCCGTGAGTTCATCAGATGCAAGATCAGCAAAATCTTCTAATGTTAATATTTTTTGTTCACCTAAAGTAACCAACATTCCTGGAGTAAGACCTTTTAGGTTGATAAGAGCATCTTGCAGACCAAGCTCTTTAATTCTTTCTGATATATCTTCTTGATCTTTTTGATGGAACTCTTTTGCTCTTTCAATTAGCGCAATAGCTGTTTCTTGCTCAATTCCTTCTATTTTAGTTAAATTTTCTGGCAAACTATCTTTAATATCATCTATTGTTGAAAAACCTTCAGCAACTAATAACTGACCTAATGTTTCGTCTAATTCTAAATTTTTAACAAAGTTATCTGTCTTTTCTTTAAACTCCAATTGTCTTCTCTCGGAGTCTTCCGCATCAGTCATAATATTAATTTCATAATTTAACAACTTAGTTGCCAATCTTACATTTTGACCCCTTCGACCAATCGCTTTACTCAAATTTTCTTCTGTTAGAATTACATCAAGTTTTTTTCTTTCTGCATCAACATTCACTCTTTGAACTTCTGCAGGTGACAACGCATTTGATACTAATATCGCAGGATCCTCTGACCAATTCACAATATCAATTTTTTCTCCTTGAAGTTCATTTACAACCGCCTGAACCCTAGAACCTCTCATTCCAACACAAGCACCAACTGGATCTAATGATGTATCAACTGCTTTAACACAAATTTTTGCTCTACTTCCTGGATCTCTAGATGAAGATTTAATTTCAATTAATCCATCATATATTTCTGGAACCTCTTGAACAAAGAGTTTCTCCATAAATTTAGGGTGAGCTCTTGATAGGAAAATTTGTTGACCTCTTGGTTCTCTTCTTACATCATAGCAATAAGCCTTTACTCTATCACCGGCTTTAATATTTTCTCTTGGAATTAATTCATTTTTTTGAATAATTGCTTCTGTTCTACCTAGATCAACAATGACACTTCCAAATTCTAATCTCTTAACAATACCACTTAAAATTGTATCTTTTTTATCAATGAAGTCATTAAATTGTCTTTCTCTCTCTGCTTCTCTAACGTTGAAACTTATAACTTGTTTTGCAGTTTGAGCAGCTATTCTTCCAAAATCAAAAGATGGTAATGGTTGGAGAACTTCGTCACCAATTGACTTATCTTTATTGTTTTCATTAAGATTTATCGCATCTTCCAATTTTATTTCTGTGTTTGCATTTTCTGGATTTTCAGAAATAACAAGTTTTCTGAACAATTCTATGTCTCCATTATCTCTATTAATTGAAACTTTAATTTCATTTTCTTGACCAAACTTAGATTTAGCTGCTTTAGCTATTCCTGTTTCCATAGAGCTAATTATAAGTTCTTTATCTATCGATTTTTCCAAAGCTACTGCTTCAGCAATTCTTAATAACTCTAATTTATCTGCTCTTTTATTTAACATTTTTTGTCCGCTCCAAAAAAAAATGGGCCAGAGCCCATTTTGATAATTCAACAATGTAAAGGCAATATAGTAAAGTTTTTTTTTAATTCAACTGAAACTATTTAGAAAAAACGTTGATTTTATCAGTTTTTTCCCACGAAAATGATCCATCATCTTCTGAGGTTCTACCAAAGTGACCGTAAGCTGCTGTTTTTTCATATATAGGTCTATTAAGGTTTAACATTTCTCTAATTCCTCTAGGACTAAGATCAAAATTTTCATTAATTTTTTCAACAATAAATTTATTTTTGTCTAAATCATTATCAAACAAATCAACATAAATTGACAAAGGTTTTGAAACTCCTATTGCATAAGCTAATTGTATCAAACATTTATCTACTATTTTTGAAGCAACAACATTTTTAGCAATATATCTTGCTGCATAAGCAGCAGATCTATCTACTTTTGTAGGATCCTTACCTGAAAATGCTCCTCCTCCATGAGGTGCTGCTCCACCATAGGTATCTACAATAATTTTTCTTCCTGTTAATCCACAGTCCCCATCTGGACCACCTATTACGAAATTACCAGTTGGATTTACATAAAAATCTTCCTCATTAAAGTCTTTAAGAAATTTTTCTGGAATTGATTTTAACATATAAGGTCTTAATAAATCTCTTACTTGTGCTTGATTAACATCAGATGAATGTTGAGATGATATAACAACTGATTTTACTTTAGTTGGTTTGCCATCAACATATTCGAATGTAACTTGGCTTTTTGAGTCAGGTTCGATATTTTTTAATTTACCAGATTTTCTATCCTCAGCCATTAATCTTAAAATTTTATGTGAGTAATGAATTGGTGCAGGCATAAATACATCTGTTTCATTACATGCATACCCAAACATTATACCTTGATCTCCAGCACCCTCATCTTTATTTCCAGATGAGTCTACACCCATTGCAATATCAGCAGATTGAGAATGCAAATGACTTTCTATTTTTGTTGCTTCTTTCCAAGTAAACCCTTCCTGATCATATCCAATATCTTTTATACAATTCCTTACTTTTTCAATTAAATCATCTTTTTTAATCTCAGGTCCTCTTACTTCACCTGCAAGTACAACTTTATTTGTTGTCGTTAAAGTTTCACAAGCAACTCTTGAATAAGGATCTTCAGAAATGTAACTATCAACAACCATATCAGAAATTCTATCTGATACTTTATCAGGATGTCCTTCTGAAACTGACTCACTTGTAAATAGGAAATTTTTTATATTACTCATTTTTAATTCTATTAAATGAAAATATTAAAAAAATATACAATAAAATTATAAAACCAAAAATTTTATTCCCGTATTTAGAAAAGATTGTTGGTTGAATTTTCCTCATTTTTGTAAAATCAACATATCCAACTTCTTTAAAATTAATTTTTTCTTCAACAATACCTAAGGGATTTACTATCGCAGCTATTCCATTATTAGCTGACCTAATTACATATTTTCCACTTTCAATAGCTCGAAATACACTGTGAACAAAGTGTTGTTCTGGTCCTATTGATTGACCAAACCATCCATCCTCTGAGATGTTTACTATTATATCAAATTCATCATTTTCATATAATTTCCCAGAATAAATTATCTCATAACAAATTAATGGTAAAAATTTTAAAGAAAAATTATTTTGATTTAAATCTATAATTTCCCTTTTTTGACCTTTTGAGTAGGACTGATAATTATTAGTTAAAGATCTGAGACCTACTTTTTTTAATAAATCTTCCATAGGTAAAAATTCGCCAAACGGTACAAGATTTATTTTATTATAATAATTTAATAAATTAAGATTATGATCATAAACAGATAAAGAATTGAAATATTCTACTTGATTATTTACTTTTGATTTATTGTTAATTCCTAAAATAATTAAATGATTTTTGTTAAAACTTTCATTGAATAAATAATCATAACTTTTAATTTGGTCCTGAGAAATACCAGGCAATATACCTTCTGGCCAAATGAAAATTGTTTTTTCTTTCTTATTTGGTGAACTAATATTTATGATATCTTCTATAGTTGATAAAGGCCCCTCTCCTGAATAAAACCTATCCAAAGAAATATCTGTACTGACTAATCTTATTTTATAATCAAGTTTTTCAACTTCACTATTGAAAAAATCCTGCTTATTTGAATATCCAAAGAAGTAAAATAATAAAAATGTTAAAGGTAAAACTAGGCAGAAAATTAAATCTTTTTTATCATTCCGTAAAATGAAAAGTGCAGGACTTAGGAACAAAGTTATACAAAATAAGTTTAAAGAATATGTGCCTATTAAAGATGTTATACTTAGAATTTGTAAATGATTTGAAAAACTATATGCAATTAAGTTCCAGGGAAATCCTGATAAAATTGAACCTCTTATAAATTCTACAACAGCAAAAATTAGAGAAAATAAAAAAATTGAACTTAAAGTTTTATTTGGTTTAAAAAAAACAAACAAATAACAAATAATACCATAAAATAATGCAAGGAAAGACGGGATTAAAATTAGCGCAAATGGTATTAAAAATTTAAAATTTTCATCAAACATTAATGAAATAGATATCCAATATATATTTGTTAAAAAATATCCAAATCCAAATAACCAGCCATAGAAAAAAAACACTTTGTGACTGTTATTTTTTTTTTTTAATAAAAAAATAAACAACAAACTAAAGGATAGAAAATTAATTATTAACAAATTAAACGGTGGTAAACTTAAAGAAGTTACTGCTCCAAGAAACAATAAATAAACTACATCTATATATAAATTTTTTTTCAATTTACTTAATTTTTGAGATAACTGATTTATAGATTTTTTCTTCTTCTTTTAACATTTTTAAATAATCTTTATTTTTTACATGATCAAATCCTAACAAGTGCAAAAAACCATGAATAAATGTTTTAATTATTTTTTCTTTAAATTCTCTATCTGTTTGTGATTTTGGTTTATTCATAAAATTAAAACTAATAATTATATCTCCCAAGTAAGTTTGTTTTGATATTTTTAATTTTTTGCTTGATGGGAAAGATAAAACATCAGTAGATATATTTTTATTTCTAAATTTTCTATTTAAAATTTTAATTTTTCTATTATTTGAAAGAAGTAAAGATAAACTTATTTTTTTATTCAAAAATTTATATTTTTTTGGAAAAGAATTACAAATATTTTTAAAAAAAAAATCCTTTTTATTAAGTTTTTTAGACCAAGCCTTCTCTTCTGAGAAGACATTTAAATTAATCATGTTTAGAGTAGGCTTTTACAATTTTTGAAACCAGTGGATGTCTAACTACATCTGAATGATCAAAGTCTACAACTGAAATTTCATTTAAGTGCCCCAATAATTCTTTTGATCTAACTAATCCTGACATACTTTTGTTGGGTAGATCTATCTGAGTAGGATCCCCATTAACTACTATTTTTGAATTTTCACCGATTCTTGTTAAAAACATTTTTATTTGTGTATCTGTAGCATTTTGCGCTTCATCTAATATTGCGAAAGAATTTTTGAGAGTTCTACCTCTCATAAATGCAAGAGGAGCAATTTCAATGTCACCAATTTCAATCATTCTTTGTATCTTTTCAAAATCAAATAAATCATACAATGAGTCATATAAAGGTCTTAAATATGGATCTACTTTTTCTTTCATATCTCCAGGTAAAAAACCAAGTCTCTCTCCTGCTTCAACAGCAGGTCTAGAAAGAATAATTCTCTCTATTTTTTTTTCTAACAACATAGTCAAACCAACAGCTACAGCTAAAAAAGTTTTTCCTGTTCCAGCTGGTCCGGCTGAGATTATAATATCACTTTCTCTTAAAGCTCTTACATAGCTTTTTTGTTTTTCTGATCTAGGAATAATTGATTTTTTTGGTGTTTTTATAATATCAGTTACATTGTTATTTTTAACTTTCTCTTTAATCATAAATTGGTCAACTGATGAAATCAGATCTTTATTTTCAATTGAACCATTATTTATAAATTGATTGGTTAAAAATTGAATTGCATTTTTTATTAATTCATTTTTTTTGTGGGTTTGATTTAATCATTATTGAATTTCCTCTAGAATACAAACTAGAGTTAGTCATTTTCTCTAATTCTTTAAGATTTTTGTTAAATTCACCCGCAACACCCATTAGTAAATCATTGTTATGAAATATTACACTTAATGAGTTGTTGTCTGAGTAAACAAATTTTAAAGTAGTATCGATATTTTTTTTAATTGTATTATTCAAAAATTACGCCACCTTTTGATCAGGGTTACTTAACAATTCTCCAAACAATGTGCTTCTATTACTATTTGTGATTTTTACTTGCACAATTTTTCCAATATGTTCTCTTTTACCATTAAAAATTACCGATGTCATATATTCAGATCTACCAAAAGCTTTAGATTTATCTTCAGTTAAATTTTCAACCAAAATATTAATTGTTCTATTTTCTAATTTTTTGTTCATTTGAGTTTGGTTTTCAGATAGTAAATTTTGAATAGATTCCAACCTGTTCATTGAAATTTTTTTATCAATTAAATCTAATCCTTCTGCCTTAGTCCCAGGCCTCGGGCTAAAAATAAATGAATAAGAATTTATAAAATTAACTTTCTTAATTAAATTAACTGTACTTTGAAAGTCTTCCTCATTTTCTCCTGGATAACCAATGATAAAATCACTTGAAAATTCAATTGATTGATTAATTTTTTTCAATTTATCATAAACTCTTAAATAATGATCTATTTTATGTTTTCTATTCATCAACTTTAAAATCCTATCGGATCCACTCTGAACTGGAAGATGGACTAAAGGCATTAACTTTTTAGAAACTTTATATGCTTCAATTAAATCATCAGTCATATCTTTTGGGTGCGAAGTTGTGTATCTAATTCTTTTTATCTCCTTAATCTTTTCAATTTCTAAAATTAAGTTTGATAATCTTTTACCATTATCATCATAAGCATTTACATTTTGTCCTAAAAGTGTGATTTCTTTTGCTCCTTGATCTGACAAATAATTTGCTTCCTCAATTATTTGATTGAATGGTCTAGAATATTCTGGTCCACGAGTATATGGAACCACACAAAAATGACAAAACTTATCACACCCTTCTTGAATAGTTAAAAAAGAAGAAACCTTACCTGCCTCATTCTTTATTTTACTAAAATATTTAAATTTTGAAACAGCATCAAAATCTGTTTGTTCAATTTTTTTTCTTTTTTCAATATGATCCAAAATTGTTTCATTAATCTTATGATAGGCTTGAGGGCCAATTACTAAATCTATATAAGGCTCACGTTTAAGCATCTCTTGATTTTCTGCTTGAGCAACACATCCTGCAATTATTATTAGTGGTTTTTTTTTGGCTCTAAAACTTTTTTTCACTCTTCCTATTTCAGAGTAAACTTTTTCTTTTGCTTTATCTCTAATGTGACATGTGTTTAATAAATAACAGTCTGCCTCTTCTAGATTTTCGCTTTTTTGATAGCCAATTTTTTTTACAGAATCAAAAATTCTATTCGAGTCATATTCATTCATTTGACAACCAAAGGTTTTTATGAAAATTTTTTGCATTCTAATCTAGGATTTTTTTTTTATCCCATAAAGTTCAAGCTTATGGTCAACTAAAGTATACCCATATTTATCTGCTACTTTTTTTTGAAGTTTTTCGATTTCTTCATCAACAAATTCTATTATTTCACCTGACTTCACATCTATTAAATGGTCATGATGCCCCTCATTGAGCTCTTCATACCTAGCCTTTCCACCTTTAAACTCATGCTTAGTAAGTATTCCAGACTCTTCAAATAATTTTACTGTTCTGTAGACTGTAGCAATACTTATTTTATTATCTATCTTTGAAACTCTATTGTAAAGTTCATCAACATCAGGATGATCAGTAGACTGAGACATGACCTGAGCAATTACTTTTCTCTGATCTGTCAATTTCACACCTTTTGCTAAACATTTTTGTTCAATTGTTTCAGACATAATTTAATTTTAACTTATATAAATAGGGTTAATCAAATTTTTTTTAATTTTAAATTTACCGCACAAATAAGGAATATTTTCATATTTTACATCTTTTTCACCTTTAAAATCTTCTAGACTATAACAATAATAATCAATATTTTTTGCTAATTTTAGAGCCTTTACAACAGAAATAGAATTTCTAATCCCCGCAAAACTTCCTGGACCTCTGTTAATGTATATTTTGTTAATATCCATCAATTCAAGTTTATTTAATTCTAAAAATTCTTTTATTATCAGAGTCAATTTTTCGTAATTTATTTTAGTATTCTCATGAGTAATATTGTAAATATGATCATTAGCTATGATCATTAAAAAAATTTTATCTCCAGCTACATCAATTATAAGTTTACTCATTTTATCTTTACTTTTTAGTTTTAGTTCTAAATCAGATGAAAATAATATCAAATATTATTCAGAAGATAATGGGATTTTATCAATAATGTATCATCGTTTTAATGAACATAAATACCCATCAACTAATATTAATATGGAGATATTTAAAAAGCACTTAGAAATTGTTAAAAATTCTAAATATAATTTTCTTAATCCTAATGAATTTGATTTAAAATTTAAAACTTCAAAATCAGAAAAAGAAGTTTTGATAACGATTGATGATGCATTTGAATCATTTTACAATGAAGCTTGGCCATATTTGAGAGATAACAAAATTCCATTTATACTTTTTGTTTCAACAGAACCAGTGGGGAAAAAAGGTTACATGACCTGGGATCAAATTAGAGAAATTGATGAAGTTGATTTTTCTTTAATTGGACATCATTCACATAGCCACGAATATCTAGTAGAAGAAACTGAAGAAAATTTCATTTTAGATATTGAGACTGCAAATAAAATTTTTAAACAGGAACTTAATTATATACCTGATCTATTCTCTTATCCATTTGGCGAATATTCTAAATTTATGAGAGATTATATCTCTAAAAACTTTAAATACGCATTTGGTCAACATTCTGGGGTTATTGATCTTAATAAAAACAAATTTGAATTGCCAAGATTTCCAATAAATGAAAAATATGGAGAGCTTAAAAGATTTAAATCCATAATTAATTACTATCCTTTAGAATATAAAAGTTTATCTCCAAGTGAAAAACAACTTACAATAAATGATAATCCACCAAATTTTAAAGTTGAATTTTTTAAAGAACAAAAAAATTTAAGTAACATTACTTGTTATTCCAACGAGGGAGACAAGTGGGACAAATCTAAAACTAATTTTTCTAATCAAATCTTAACTATTGAATTTAGAGAGCCATTTAAACCTAGAAGAGGTAGGATAAACTGTTCTTTAAACGATAATGGTAAATGGAGATGGTTTGGAGTTCAATTTCCTATCAAGACAAATTAAATTAAACTTTCTAAATCCTTACTAGATGGCAACAATCTTGCCTCATCAAAATCTTTCAATTTATTTTGATTAATTATTTTTTGGAGTACTTCGATATATTGACTTCCTGTTTCTGCATATTTATCTAAATATTTAGATAAAACTAAGCTATCAAGTGGTTTTTCATTACTTCTCAACTCACTCCTAGCTTTTCTTAAATTTATGTAGGATTTATGAGTATTTAAATTCCTTAAATATGCTCTCACAGATAATTGTAAACTATTAAATTTCATCACTTTATGAGTTTCGCCTTTCTCAGCTTCTTTAGGTTTTAAACCTTCGCCTGACCAAGTCCATTGACCGAATAAAGCATTTCCTTTTCTAGCAAATCTTGAAGTTCCCCAACCTGTTTCTTTTGCTGCTTGTGCAATTGCCAAAGAAGCTGGAATTTCATCCATTCTTACCTTTAAAGATGAAAAATCATTTTGCCTAACACCATATTGTTTAAATTTTTTCTCAAGCCATTTTTTTTCAATATCAGTATTGCTACTTTTATTTAAAATCGTAAAGAGTCTTTTTCTATCTATTCTGATTTTAGTATTTTCTTTTACAATCAATGGGAGAATTATTTTAATAAACATGTCCTTTTTTTTCTTTGAACTTGAAATATTATTTAATTCGTTTGGAAGAAGTCCTATATCGATAGGCTTAACTAACTTATTTTCTCTAACATCTTTTAAATTGTAGTTTACTTCCTTAAATAATGAATTAATTTCTGAGGTAGTATATCTGACTAAATTAATTTCTGAATTATTTTCCTCTAAAATATCATAAAGTAAATCCATCTCATCTACTTCACCTGTAATATCTTCTTCTATTAAATTATTTGTATTAAGTTTTTTTAATAAAAGATTTTTAGAATTGTTGGTAAATTCTTTATTATTAAAATTTTTTTCAGCAAAATTAATAAAAATAGGTGTTACATAAAAAAAATAAATTAAAAAAATTCCACTAAGCATAAATCTAGAAATTGAATTTATGCTTTTATTTTTACTAAATTGAAATTTAATTAAATTTTTGTTCATTAACTTTTATATAGCAACAACTTCTTTTACCTCTGGAAGATAGTGACATAGAAGATTTTGCACTCCTTGCTTTAAAGTCATTGTCGAACTTGGACAACCTGAGCAACTTCCTTGTAATTGTACTTTTACTATTCCATCTTTAAATTCTTTAAATTTTATATCCCCACCATCTTTCGCAACAGCAGGTCTAATTTTTTGATCTAAAATTTTTACAATTTTTTCCTCAATTTCACTTAGATTGTTATTTTTTTCTTCTTCATTTTCATCAATGACATATTCTTTACCGTCTAAATAAAAATCGTTTATTAATGAAATAACAATATGTTTAATTTCGTCCCATTTAATTTCTTCATTTTTATTTACTGAAATAAAATCCTGTCCTAAAAAAATACCCTCAACCCCATTAACTGATAAGATATTTCTAACCAATTCATTATTTAACTGATCCTTATTTGTGATTTCATAAGGACCACTATTTGATACTTTCTTCCCAGGGAGAAATTTCAAAGAGTTAGGATTTGGCGTTTTTTCAGTTTGTACGAACATGTTGTAAATATATATAGAGTTTATTTCAAAAATTTAAACTTGATATTTAAATTATATTAAAATCCTAATATTTCTTTAATTCTATCTATCTTTTTTGATGCAATTGAGTTTGCTTTTTCAACTCCTTCTAGAAGGATTTTATCTAAATAAGGCTGATCATTTAAAAGTTTTTTTATTTCGAGAGATATAGGTTCAATCTTTTTAACCAATAAATCTGAAAGTTGATTTTTAAATTCAGAAAAGTTTTTCCCTGAAAAAGTTTCGACTGTTTTTTGTAAACTTGAATTATTTAAGCTAGAATATATTCCAAGTAGATTTCTAGCTTCTAATCTTTGATTTAATTCGTCAATACTACTTGGCATAGGCAACGGGTCAGTTTTCGCTTTTTTTATTTTGTTTACTATTGCATCTTTATCATCAGTTAAATTAATTCTACTTAAATCTGATAGCTCAGATTTGCTCATCTTTTTTGATCCATCTTTTAAACTCATAATTCTAGAAAATTCTTTTTGAATTAAAGGTTCAGGTACTTGCAAAAAGTTGTCTTGATCAAAATCGTTATTAAACTTTTGAGCAATATCTCTACATAGCTCGAGATGTTGCTTTTGATCATCACCAACAGGAACATGGGTTGCATCGTACAAAAGAATATCTGCCGCCATTAAAACAGGATATGAGTATAGCCCAACGCTTGCTTTTTCTTTATCTTTTCCTGCTTTTTCCTTAAATTGTGTCATTCTATTTAACCAACCCATTCGAGCAATACAGCTCATAATCCATGCTCCCTCTGAATGAGCTGCTACACCAGATTGATTAAAAATAATGCTTTTTTTAGGGTCAATTCCGCTTGCTATAAAAGTAGCTACCGTCTCTCGAATATTATTTTTTAACTCTCTTGGATCTTGTTTAACTGTAATTGCGTGCAGATCAACAACACAGAATATACAATCATTCTCAATATCGTTGTTAAGGTCTACAAAGTTTTTGATTGCACCTAAATAATTACCCAAGTGAAGATTGCCAGTTGGTTGAACACCAGAAAATATTTTTTTACCCATATACTTAATATTTTAATTTAATATCACTAATTTTAAAAGCTTTGATCAAATAACAAATAAATATGTAAAAGAATAGTGCAAATAACACACTTAAAATTAAATAAATTGATTTAAAGCTATGATTAAATGAAAGTTGATTTTCAAAAAAGTTTAATAAAAAGTTAAAGAATAATCCCATTAAAATTGATGCAAATATTATTTTAAGTAAATTTAAAATAAAATGATTTTTAAAATAGAACAAATTTTTATTTTTCAAATAAATAAAAAGCACTATAGCATTAAACCAAGATGAAACAGAAGTTGCAATAGGAATTACTATAAAACCTATTTTATTAAAAAAATAAATACTAATCAAAATATTTAAAAGAACAGAAACGAATGAAACGTAAAATGGTATTTTTGTATCATGATTAGCAAATAAAAAGCTTGAAAAAACTTTTATCAATGCAAAAGCAGGCAAACCTAGAGCAAAATAAAATAAAGCAAGACTTGAGTTGTAAACAGATTCTTTATTAAAATTTCCATAACCGAATAATGCTGAAATTATTTCCTCTGAACCAATCACTAAAGCTATTGTAGCTGGAATACTTAAAAATAAACTTAACTCTAAAGCTTTGTTTTGAATAAAAGAAATTTTTTCTTTATTTTTAGAATTAACAAATTTTGAAAGCTGAGGAAGAATAACAACTCCAATAGCAATGCCAGCTATTGCTAAATTAATCTGATAAATTCTGTCAGCATAATAAAGATATGACACTGCACTTGCTTGAAACGAGGCAATAATTGTTCCAACCAAAATATTAATTTGGGTTACACCAGATGAAAAAATACTAGGTAAAAGTTTTTTGAAAAAAAACTTTACTTTATTATCTGCTCTAAATTTAAAACTTAATTTAAGTGAAAAAAATTTTTTAACAAAATAATATAAAAAAATTAATTGTAAGAAACCTGCTAAAGAAACACCGTAAGATAGATAGTATACCAACTCATCTCCTAAAGCTTTGGAAAAAAATAAAACAATAATTAAAATTATATTTAATAAAATTGGTGCTGCTGAAGCTGCAGCAAATTTATTATATGAATTCAATATTGCAGAAAAAAAAGAAGCCAGACAAATGAATAATAAAAAAGGAAAAGTAATCCTCGTTAAACTAATTGCTAAATCCATTTTCTCAATATCATCTATAAAACCAGGGGCTATAATTGATACAAATCCAGGCATAAGAATTTGAACAACAATTGTTAAAATTAAGAGACCTAAGAATAAGAAATTAAAAATATTATTTGCAAATTCGTTTGCATTTTTTTTTCCTTTAATTGTTTCAGATGTATAGCTAGGTACAAAAGCCGCATTAAAAGTTCCTTCTGCAAACAACCTTCTAAAAGTATTCGGAATTCTAAATGCCACAAAAAAAGCATCTGCTAATAAACCTGTTCCAAGAAATATTGCTATCAATATATCTCTGATATATCCAAGCAGTCTACTGATTATGGTATAAAAGCCAAATGTGCCTGTTGACTTAATTAAGTTCATAAAACATATTAGTCTTAATTTTACCCTAATTGTATACTTATTATGAGAATATATAGATCAAATATTCCAAAAAATATAAAATAGATAAAAATTATTATTCAGTATCATAAAAATGAAAAATACAAAAAATGATCATTACACAGATAAAGAGGCTTTAGATTTTCATAAAGATAAGAAGCCTGGCAAGATCGAAATAATCTCTTCGAAGAACATGACTACTAAAAGAGATCTTGCGCTTGCTTATTCCCCCGGGGTTGCCGCACCAGTGAAAAAAATAAGTGAAGACCCTGAGGCAGCATATGATTATACAAGTAAAGGAAATTTAGTAGCAGTAATAAGTAATGGTTCAGCAATTTTAGGATTGGGTAACTTAGGTGCATTAGCCTCAAAACCAGTAATGGAAGGAAAAGCTGTTCTATTTAAAAGGTTTGCAGATATAGATTCAATTGACTTAGAAATAGACTGTAAGGATGCTGATGAAATTATCAATTCAATTAAAAATTTCGCTCCAAGTTTTGGAGGAATTAATTTAGAAGATATAGCTGCACCAGATTGTTTTATCATTGAGCAAAAACTTAAAGAAATATTAGATATTCCAGTATTCCACGATGATCAACATGGAACAGCAATTATAACAACAGCTGCTTTGCTAAATGCACTAGATATAAGTGGAAAGTCAATAAAAGATATAAAAGTTGTTGTTAATGGTGCTGGTGCTTCCGCTCAGGCTTGTACAGAGTTATTTATTAATTCAGGTGTTAAGTCAGAAAATGTAATAATGCTAGATCGAAAGGGTGTGATTTATAAAGGAAGAGCGGAGGGTATTGATCAATGGAAATCAAGGTTTGCTGTTAATACAAAATTAAGAACTCTAAGTGATGCAATTGAAGGAGCTGATGTTTTCTTGGGATTATCCTCAAAAGGTGTTTTGAAAAAAGATATGGTTAAAAGCATGTCTAAAAATCCAATTATATTTGCATGTGCAAATCCTGATCCAGAGATTACACCCGAAGAAATAAATGAAGTAAGAAATGATGCAATAATTGCAACAGGGAGATCAGATTATCCTAATCAGGTAAATAATTTAATTGGATTTCCTTACATATTCAGAGGTGCACTAGACGTCAGAGCAAAAACTATCAATGAAGGAATGAAGGTTGCTGCTGCTGAAGCAATAGCAAAACTTGCTAGAGAAGATGTGCCAGATGAAGTTGTGGCAGCGATGGGTGGGGAAAGACCTCATTATGGAAGAGATTATATAATACCATCAACTTTTGATCCCAGATTAATTAGTGTAATTCCAGCAGCAGTAGCAAAAGCTGCTATAGAAAGTGGAGTTGCTAGAAAAAAGATTGATAATTTTGAAACCTATAAAGAGCAACTTAAACAAAGGCTAGATCCAACAGTTACAATTATGCAAGGTATAAACTCTTTCATTAAAAAAAATCAAAAAAGAATTGTTTTTGCTGATGGTGAGGATGAAAATACATTAAAAGCTGCAATAGCATTTAAAAATTCAAAACTTGGTATCCCAATTTTAGTTGGTAAAGAAAGTAAAATTAAAGAACAAATTAAAAATATTGGTTACAGTGAAAATTTTGATATTGAGATTACTAATTCAAAAGATGAAGAAAAAAGAAAAAAATACGTAAATCATCTGTTCAAAAAACTTCAAAGAGAACAGGGTTTATTAGAACGTGATTGCGATCGAATGATCAGAAATGATAGAGTTGTTTGGGCTACAAGTATGGTTGCATGTGGAGATGCAGATGGTGCTGTCACAGGAAATACCAGGCGTTTTGGTGCATCTCTTGAAAAAATAAAACAAGTAGTAGATGTTCGTAAGGGTGAAATTATGTTTGGACTAAATATGGTTGTTAATAAAGGAAAAACAATCTTCATTGCTGACACAAGTGTTCATGAATACCCAACTTCTGAGGAAATGGCTAAAATAGCAATTTCAGCAGCAAGAGTAGTAAGGCTATTTGGAATTGATCCGAAAATTGCGTTTGTTTCACACTCTACATTTGGACAACCTTTAACAAGTAGAACAAAACACATTCGTGCGGCAGTAGATATTTTAAAAGAGAAACAAGTGAATTTTGAATTTGATGGGGACATGCAGCCCGATGTTGCTTTAAATTCTGATTACAAAGAACTATATCCTTTTGCAAAAATAGTAGGTAAAGCTAATATCTTAATTATGCCAGGACAACATAGTGCAGCAATATCTTATAAATTGATGAAAACATTAGGTGATACAAAAGTTATAGGTCCTTTACTAATTGGTATTGGATTACCAATTGAGATCGCTCCACTTAGATCTTCAACATCTGAAATTATTAATTTAGCCTCTATTGCAGCTTATTCATCAGAGGTTATTAAATATAAAATTGATTAATTTTTTTGAACTCTCAAATCTTCAAGTAATAAAATACTTGAAATAACATCTTCAACATCTACAATTTCTTTTGCTTCGCTTATGACCATTTCTTTTTCTTCGTCGTTTAGAGCTATTCCATAAACATATATTTTCTTTTTATAAGTATCGATCTGATAATTTGTTGCTTTAATATTTTTATTTACTATTAAAGCTGTTCTTAATTGAGAAGTGATAAGTAGATCTTTTGCTGATTGCTTAAAATTAAATTCTTCTTTAATTTTAATATCATTTTTTACAGATCTAGCACCTTTTGTTTCCCAAGCAACTTTAGTAATTTTTAATTTTTCTTCTGGTTCATCTACTTTTCCGGTTATAAAAATTCTTCCATCTAAAACTTTAGTTTTTACCTTTAAAAAATGTTTTTTATCTAAACTTAGTATTTTTGTAGAAATAGTTTTTTGCATAATAGAATCATCTATTTGAGTTCCGACCGTTCTTGGATCCATCGCAACTGAAACTCCAGTTCCAAACAAGCCAGAAGAGCCAACTCCTACTGCACAACCAGTCAAAAAAATTGATAAAAAAATAATTATTAAAGTTTTAATTTTCATTTTTTAGTTTTAAACAAAAATTATAAATTACTTTTTTTGGAATATTTCTATTGCTACTTATTAGATCTGTAATTTCTTTTGTGCTTAATTTGTTAATCATTTTCTTAATCAGATTAATATCCGATTCACTTAGGTTTTGTGAAGAACTTTCTTCTTTTTTTTCAGATAAAACAATTGTTAATTCTCCCTTTAAATCCTTATTAAATGTTTCTAAATCATCAATATTCGTTCTTATGTACTCCTCATACAATTTAGAAATTTCTCTACAAAATACTATTTTTCTACCAGAAAAATATTTTTTAAATCCTGGGATAATTTTATTAATTTTTTTTGATGATGAAAAAAAAATTAGACTGTAATTAAAATTCGATAGTTTTTTTAATTCTTCGTCAATTTGATTTTTTTTTTCTGGTAAAAAACCATAAAAGAAAAATTTATCTGAAAATCCACTAGCTGCAATAGCAGTGGTGACTGCTGATGGACCAGGTATTGAAATTATGTTTATATTATTTTTTATACATTCATTAACTAAAACTAAACCTGGATCAGAGATGCTCGGAGTTCCTGCGTCTGATATAAGTGAAATTAATTTACCTGATTTTAAATATTCAATTATCTGTGATGTATTTTTTTTTTCATTAAATTTGTAATTTGAAATTAATCTCGATTTGATCTGATATTTCTCTAATAAATTTTTAGACACTCGTGTATCTTCACAAAGAATATAATCTGATTTTTTTAGAACTTCTAAGGATCTAAATGACATATCTTTCAAATTCCCTATTGGTGTTGCAACTAGATAAAGCCCATTTTTATAATTATTTGATTTAAATTGTGTTTTTGTGATCATAATTCAGCTAAGAAAATTATATAATATCATTAAAATGAGAAAGATTATTAAAATTATTGTTATTTCTTTACTTTTCTTATCTTTAAATTTTTTAAATTTAGTCAATGCCAATGAAAAAATAAAAATTGGACTATTAGTGCCAATGACTGGTGAAAATAAAAATGTAGGCTCATCAATTATTAAGGCTGTAAGTTTAGCCGTCAAAGATATTAATAATAATTTAATTGAAATTTATCCAAAAGATACTGCAACAAGACCAAACCAAACTCTTAAGTCTGCTTTTGAATTAAAACAAATGGGAATAAAAATTGTTATTGGACCGGTATTTCATAAAAGCTTAACTTATTTGGATGAAATGAAAGATTTAACTTTTTTATCTTTAACAAATAAAACTTTGGATTTACCTGAAAATGTAATTTCTGCCGGAATTAATTCTACTTCACAGTTTAATACAATAAAAAAATTTTTAAATGATAACAATTTACAAAAAACTCTTTTTTTAACACCAATACAAAATTTTGAGTTTGAAGTTAAAGATGGTTTAACAAATTCTGAAATAAAAGTTTTTAAAAATTTTGAATATAATACTGAACCAACTAAGCTTACAAAACAAATTGAGGAAATAACTAAATACAAAATTAGAAAACAAAATTTAGCAGATGAAATTCAAAGAATTAAAGAATCAAATGAACTAAATAAAGAAAGAAAAATAAAAAAATTGGAAAAAAAATATACAATTGGAAATGTAAATTTTGATGCAGTTGTTATATCGGATTTTGATGAAAGTCTTAAAAGTGTTGCAACATCTTTACTTTACACAGATGTTTCTCCAAAAAATAAATATTTTATAACTCTTAATCAGTGGTTTGATGAAAGCTTAATTGAAGAAATAAACATTCAACCAATTTATTATCCTTCAATCAATAAGAAAAATTTTGATAATTATAAAATTAAACACTTTAATGCTTTTAATGAAAATCCATCTCATCTCTCATTGTTAAGTTATGATTTGGTTGGTTTGGTATATTATCTCTCCTTAAAATCAGACCTTTCAAAAATAAACAGAATATTTAAGAAAAAAAATTCATTTAAAGGAAAGATAGGAATTTTTGATATTAAAGATAACAAAATTAATCACAGATTAAATTTTTATAAAATTGAAGATAAAAGACTTATAGAAATTTTTTAAGTTTTTTGAAAGCTTTATACCGATGATCCATTTTATATTTTTGAGACGGTTTCATTTCACCGAAAGTTTTAGATTTTTTAAGTGGGATAAAAATTGGATCATAACCAAATCCATTTTTTCCCTTTGGCTGATTTGATATTCGACCTTCAACTTTACCTACTACACAAGCGATTTTTTTATTTAGATATGAGATTGATAAAGCACAAACAAATCTTGCTTTAATTTTTTTATTTTTCCAGTTCTTATCTTTTTTATTTAGCTCTCTAAAAACTTTTTTAATAGCTTTGCTAAAATCCCCAGATTTTCCTCCCCATCGTGCAGAATAAATCCCAGGTTTTTTATCCAAGTGATCTATCTCCAAACCAGAGTCATCAGCCAAACATGTTAGTCCAGTTTTTTTAGAGAAGTGTTTTGATTTTACTAAAGAGTTCTCTTCAAAAGTTTTTCCATTTTCAGGAGGACTTTTAAGTTTAAAATTAGATGTAGAGTAAATTTTGATAGAATTTGGCAATAAACTCTTTATTTCTCTTAATTTACCCTTGTTGTTAGTACCTATTAGTAATTCTTTTATTTTTTGCTTAGACATCTAGAAATAATTAAAATCCTTACCATATATGGATCTATGGAAAAAGAAGAAAACCAAAAAAACACTGCAACAGACCAAAATCAGAATTTAAAAAAAGAAACAGAGAAACATGAGGAAAACCCAGCAGGGGGAAATCAACAAGAAACACAAGAAGAAACTAAAAAAGAGATTAAAGAATTAACTCCGGAAGAAAAAATTTCTGAACTAGAAGATAAACTGGCACGAACCTTTGCTGAAATGGAAAATCAAAGAAGAAGGTTTGAAAAAGAAAAAGAGGATGCTTTTGAATATGGTGGTTTTAGTTTTGCGAAAGAAGCATTAAATTTAGTTGATAACTTAGATCGTTCTAGACATGTTTTAGAAAGTGATGATAACTTAAAAGAAACAGAGGCCTTAAAAAAAGCACTTGAACATTTAGATATAATAAAAAAAGACTTAATTTCTATTTTTGAAAAAAATAATATTAAACCAATTGATTGCCTTAACAAAAAACTAGATCCTAACTTTCATCAAGCAATGATGGAAATAGAGGATGATACTAAGGAACCTGGAACTATCGTTCAGGAGGTCCAAAAAGGATTTACAATTAAAGATAGACTTCTAAGACCTTCTTTAGTTGGAGTTTCAAAAAAAATTACTAAAAAAGAAGAGAAAACCGAACAAAATCAAGAGAATTCAAAAGATAAATAATAATGAGATCAACTTGTAGTTTCAAATTTAAACCCTATATGATGAAAGAGAGACATTAATATTATGAGCAAAATAATTGGAATAGACCTAGGAACAACTAACTCTTGTGTTGCAGTAATGGAAGGAACACAAGCTAAAGTTTTAGAAAATGCAGAGGGAGCAAGAACAACACCTTCAGTAGTTGCATTCACTGATGAAAATGAAAAATTAATAGGTCAACCAGCTAAAAGACAAGCGGTAACAAATCCTGAAAACACAATTTTTGCAGTTAAAAGGTTAATTGGAAGAAATTTTGATGATCCAACAGTAAAAAAAGATGTTGAGGCTGCACCATTTAAAATAATTAATTCTGAGAAAGGTGATGCCTGGATTGAAGCAAAAGGAGAAAAATACTCCCCCTCACAAATCTCAGCTTTCATTTTACAAAAAATGAAAGAGACAGCAGAAAAATATTTAGGATCAGAAGTAACAAAAGCTGTAATAACAGTACCAGCATATTTTAACGATGCACAAAGACAAGCAACAAAAGATGCAGGTAAAATTGCAGGACTTGAAGTTTTAAGAATTATAAATGAACCAACTGCTGCATCACTTGCTTATGGTTTAGATAAAAAACAAAACAAAAAAATTGCTGTATACGATTTAGGTGGTGGAACATTTGATGTTTCAATACTTGAGTTAGGTGATGGTGTATTTGAAGTTAAATCAACTAATGGTGATACTTTTTTAGGTGGTGAAGATTTTGATAATGCTATAGTTGATTATTTAATTTCTGAATTTAAAAAAGATAATGGTATTGATCTTAAATCAGATAAACTTGCTTTACAGAGATTAAAAGAAGCAGCTGAAAAAGCAAAAATAGAATTATCATCTGCAGAACAAACAGATATAAACTTACCATTTATAACTGCAGATAAAACTGGTCCAAAACACATCAATTTAAAAATGACTAGAGCAAAACTTGAAGCATTAGTTGAGGATCTAATTGCTAGAACAATGCCTCCATGTAAAACAGCTTTAAAAGATGCGGGAATTACTGCGAGTGAAATAGATGAAGTGGTTATGGTTGGTGGTATGACCAGAATGCCAAAAGTTATAGCAGAAGTTAAAAACTTTTTTGGAAAAGACCCTAATAAGAGTGTAAACCCTGATGAAGTAGTTGCAATGGGTGCTGCTATTCAAGCTGGTGTATTACAAGGAGACGTCAAAGACGTTCTATTATTAGATGTTACACCATTATCCCTAGGTATTGAAACACTTGGTGGAGTTTCAACAAAACTAATCGACAAAAACACAACAATTCCAACTAAAAAAAGCCAAGTTTTCTCAACCGCTGAAGATAATCAGCCAGCTGTTTC